>NZ_JBHYGR010000022.1:5796-79227 GCF_042738155.1 Kitasatospora sp. NPDC059088
GCCGACCCCCCGCCCGCCCCCCCCCGCCCGCCCGCCGGCGCCCCCCCCCCCGCCCCACCCCCCCCGGCAGCACCACGACCCACCGCCCATGCCGGGCACACCACATGAGGGGCGACGAGCCGAAGCTCGCCGCGCCTCTCTGTCGGCGGGTGCGGCTAGCGTGAGCGCGTGTGGACAGTCGAGCCGAAATCCAGGGGGATCGATGGAGAACGAGCGGGACCACGGCCGGACCGTGCGGAACGCTTCGCTCGCGATGATCGGCCTGGGGGTCCTGCTGTTCGTCCTCAGTCTGGCCTATCTGATACCGCACGACATGGGTGTGACCTCGGATCTCCGCAGTCGAGGCCTCCACACCCTGGCGGTCGTCACCGAATGCGCCGAAGTGAGCAACCCCCAGGACAACCCGGCGGGCAACTCCCACTGCAGGGTACGGTTCACGACTCCCCAGGGGACATCCGTCGAGACCCAACTGGCCTACGTCACCGGCACCGTCAAGCCCAGTGACACCGTGACGGTGGTGTACGACCCTCAGCACACCGACGTCGCCGCCCTCGCGTCGAGCATCGGCTTCTGGAACTCACTGACCCGGAACGCGGTCGACGTGGTCGCACTGGTCGCCTCGGTCGTCATGACCCTCCTGGGCCTCGCGGTCCATCTCGCCTACCGCCGGGTGACCCGACCGTCGTCCAGCCCCAGGTGACCACCGCTCCCACCCGGGCCGAATTGATGCGTACCCGAACCGGGAATAGCCTGGAACCACCGCGAGTTGGCGGGCCGGACCTCCGCCCCGCCGACCGGCACACCGCATCCCTGCGCTGCGTCCATCCGCTGCGTCCATCCGCTGGGGGCGCCCGATGCCCACCCACCCGGCACGGGCCCTGGCCGTCTGTTCGCCAGGGCACGGCAGACTCCACCTCTGCGTCGGCGCGGACGACGGCACCGTACGGCACCGGGCCTTCGACGGCGGCTGGCACCCCTGGCGCACTATTTCCGGGCCGGCCTGAACCAGAACTCCCCGAAGTTCTACAACGACCCCCGGGACCGCCACGACCCGACGACCGGCAGCACGTACCCCTTCGGCTGGGACTACCAGTTCCACGGCCTGCTCAAGTACCTCCAGTACATCAACGACCCCTTGCTCACCAATCCGTCCGCCAAGGGCCTCGGCCTCCAGCTCGCGGCCTCGGGGCGGAACGTCGTGCTGGTCCTCCCGCTGATGCGGGCCGACGGCAACCCCTGCAACGAGATCGGCTCCTTCGCCGACGCAGCCTTCCTCCAGGAGTACCTGCCGGAGATCCAGGCCTTCATGTTCCGGCGCAGGGGCAACTTCCAGTTCGGAGCGATCGGCCGGCTCGGCATGGCCTCCTTCAGCAGCGGCCACGCGGCCCTGACCTGCTTCCTCGGCAACGCCGCCAACCAGGCCCACCCCCTCTACCTGGACACCCTCCAGGAGGCCTACCTCTTCGACCCGCACGCCGACCTGGTGTCCGCGACCCTCCCGCCGCTGACCCAGGTGGCCGCCTGGGCCGCGCGCGGCAGCTCCGGCACCAAGGTCGCCCGCCTCTACACCCAGAACGACCCCGCCCAACTCGCCCCGCTGCTCGCCCAGCTCGGTGTCACCGCCCCCGGCCCCGCCCCCTTCGACGCCGCCACCCCGGACGACCGCAACTCCCTCACCTCCCTCCCCCTCACCTCCTGGAAGGACCTGGCCACGAAGCAGGGCGGCAGCGTCCCGTACACCGTCTCCGAACAGGCGCACCACGTGATCTCGGCCCTCATGCTCACCGACGCCCTGCGCCGCAGCCAGTTCTGAGGCAGGGGCCGGCCCCCTACGCCTCGGCGAGGCGGGCCGCCAGGGCGTCCAGGCCGAGCGAGCCCTGGGCGAGGACGGTGCCGTGCCAGGCCCGGAGGTCGAAGGCGGCGCCCTGGCGGCGGCGGGCCTCCTCGCGGCCCCGCAGCCAGACGCGTTCGCCCAGCTTGTAGCCGATGGCCTGGCCGGGCCAGCCCAGGTAGCGGTCGATCTCGCTGCTGCGGCGCGGGAGTTCGCTGCCGTGGTGGGCGGCCATGAACGCGGTGGCGAGTTCCGGGGTCCAGCGTTCGCCGGGGTGGAAGCCGCTGTCGGCGGGGACGGCGAGTTCCAGGTGCATGCCCAGGTCCACGATCACGCGGATGATCCGGAGCATCTGCTTGTCCAGGTAGCCGAGCCGCCGGGCGGGGTCGGTGAGGAAGCCCAGTTCGTCCATCAGGCGCTCGGCGTACAGCGCCCAGCCCTCCTTGTCGGCGCTGACCGCGCCGAGGGTGATCTGGTAGCTGCTGAGCCGGTCGGCGCAGGCGGTCCAGCGGGCGGTCTGGAGGTGGTGGCCGGGGACGCCCTCGTGGTACCAGGTGCTGACGAGCTGCCAGGTCGGGAAGGTCCGCCGGCCGAGGGTGGGCAGGTAGGTGCGGCCGGGGCGGCGGAAGTCCAGGCTGGGGCCGTTGTAGTAGGGCGCGCCCGAGCTGCCGGGCGGCGCGATCCTGGTCTCGACCCGGCGCAGCGGGCCGGAGATGTCGAAGTGGGTGCCGTCGAGAGCGTCGATCGCCTCGTCGACGACCTGCTGGAGCCAGGCGCGGACGTTCTCCTCGCCCTCGACGGTGTGGCCGTGCCGGTTGAGGTGGTCCATGGCGGCCCGGGGGCCGGCTCCGGGGAGGATGCGGTCCGCCTCGGTGCGCATCTCGGCGACCGTGCGGTGGAACTCCTCCCAGGCCCAGGCGTACGCCTCGGCCGGGTCGATGTCGGCGCCGTTGGCCCAGCGGGCGGAGCGCAGGTAGCGCTCGCGGCCGACGGCGTCCGGGGTGCCGTCGGCGGCGGGCAGGTAGGTGCCGTGCAGCCAGTCGCGGAAGGCCGCGGTGGCGGCGGTGGCACGGTCGGCGGCGGCGTCCAGTTCGGGGCGCAGCCGGGCGGGCCCGGCCGCGGTGAAGCCGTTGAACCAGCTCCCGCCGCCGGAGCGGCCGGTCCAGGCGTCCAGTTGGGCGATGGTCGCGCGGGCCTGCCGGGGTGCGCTCAGCAGTCCCCGGGCGATGCCCTCGATCAGGGTGGCGCGGTAGCCGTCCAGCGCTCCGGGCACGTTGCGCAGCCGGCCGGCGACGGCCGCCCACTGCTCGTCGGTCTCGGTGGGCATCATCGTGAACACGCCCCGCACCTTGTGCAGCGGGGAGTTGACGTTGCGCAGTTGGCGGAGGTGGTCCCCGGCCTCGTGCACGGCGAGTTCGGCGGTGAGCCGCTCCCGCAGCAGCCGGGCGCAGTCCCGGTCGGCGGCTCCGTCCGGGGGCGCGGCGTCGTCGAGCGCGGCCAGCGTCCGCCGCCCGAGTTCGGCGAGCGCCTCGAAGCCCTCCGGCGACAGGTCCGGCTGCCGGTCGTCCTCCGGGTGCAGACCGAGTCTGGTCGAGGTCGCCGGGTCGAGTGCCGCGACCTGGGCGACGTACCTGTCGGCGATGCTGCGGGCGGACTCCGGCGTCTGGGGCATGCCCCCATGCTGGCGCAGCGGCCGAGCCGCCGTCCAGGGCGCCTGGGCAGGAGGCTCCGACGGCGGCTCGGCGAGGCGCTGCGGGCTCAGCCCTGGCAGAGACCGCGGCTGTAGTCGAAGGTCGCGGCGGCCTGCGAGTACTGCCACTGCGGGGCGAGCAGCTGCTGGTCCAGCTGCGCGGCGGCGGTGCGGTTCTCCACGACGTAGCCGAAGTCCTGGAGCCAGGCCGGGTAGAGGTTCTTGGAGCCGATGAAGAAGGCGGAGCCGTCGACCGAGACCAGCTTGTGGTGCAGCGCGTACGGGTGGCCGTCGGCCCAGGTCGGGGCGGAGGAGGCCCGGAACGGGGCGAGTTGGAGGTTGCGGCACATCGCGGTCCGGGCCTGCGCCGGGTCGCCGAGGCGGGCGGCGAGCCGGGCCGCGAGGGTGTCGCTGATCTCGTTCAGGGACTTGATCTGCGAGTAGCCGCCGCTGCCGACCGCGCCGCGGTTGCCGGGGTCGCTGACCACGATGCGGACCTTGACCCCGTCGGCGAGCTTGCCCGCGAGCAGGTCGAAGAGCCGGGCGTCGTAGCGGGGCATCGGCGGGCAGGTGCCGGTGACGTCCTGCTGGGAGATGTCGATCCGGCCGGTGGCGCCCGCGATCAGGGCGCGCAGCGCGTTCTCCTCGGGGTTGACCGTCTCGTAGTCGCGGTCGTCGTTGGTGCGGTCGGGCAGGCCGATCGGGCCGCACTTGACGTCGGCGGGCCGGGCCGTCCGGTCGGGGCGGTAGTCGGAGGCGGGGTCCTCGTCGGTGATCCCGACGCCGAGGCCGCCGATCGCGATCACCGGGACGTTTCCGGTGGCGGGCACCTGCCCGACCGCCGGGTTGCGGCGCTTCTCCAGGTCGGGGGTGCAGCTCGCGCCGTTGGTGGAGGCGTACCACGCGGCCGAGAGGACCCCGGTGTTGCGGCAGGTCCAGTCCCACAGGGTGTCCAGGTACGCACCGGCGGAGGCGGCGGCCGGGCCGCTGAGCGCGAGGTCGACGTCGGTGACCGGGTGGGCGGTGTCGAGGTAGTCGCCCTTCCAGTTGTTGATGCCGCCGGTGATGACGCTCTGCCCGTCCACCACCAGCAACTTGGAGTGGTTCCAGGAGAACGCGGTCTTCGCGGTGGTCATCGAGGCGACCTCGATGGTGACGCGGCCGGCGGCGCTGCCGAGCCGGGCCACCAGGTCGTCCCGGTACTTGGAGGGCAGCGCGGTGATGTTGAGCAGCGGCGCGGCGCCGGCGAGGACCCGCACGTGCGGGGTGTTCCCGGCGGCCACCGAGGCCTTGAGGCCGTCGGCGATGGCGTCCTGGAACGCACCGTCCGGGAACGGGGCGAGAGTTGATATGTCGACGGTCCGGGTGGCCCGTCCGATGTTCTCCCGCATCTTGTCGAGCAGCTGCTCGGTGCCGGTCCGCTCGGTGCAGGAGGCGTCGCCCCAGCAGCCCGGCGTCTGCAGCAGCCACCCGCCCGGGTTCCCGGCCGGTGCGTCGAGGCGGTTGCCGGCCGTCCGCTGCCAGACCGTTCCCTCCAGCCCGGGCGACACCTGACGCAGCGTCCGCTCCACCGCGTCCAGGTACGGAGTGGCATCGGCGGGCGAGGCCGGCACGGCCGGAACGGTCGACGTAGGCACCGGGGCCAGGTCGGCGAAGGCGGGAGCGACGGGCAGCGCACCGACGGCGGCGGCGAGGGCCAGCGCGGTGCCGGCCAGACGGCGGCCGGAGCGGCGGGAGTGAGGAGAGAGCACGTACGAGTCCTTCTTGCGAGGCCGGGGACGTTCACCCGGACGACACCCTTAAATTACCCTAAAGTAACCAAATCTGCTGTCAGGGTCCCATCAATGCCGGCAACTCGACCGCACACCAACCGACTTCACGCCACCTCACCCTGATGGCCACTCAGCCGCCGAAGGCAAAGAGGCCCCCGCACCGATCCGGTGCGGGGGCCTCCCGTGCCAAGGTCCGGTCAACTCCAGAGCTGGGCGTCCTTGTTGTAGGTGTAGTCGAGCACGTCGGAGTAGCCCGCCCGGTAGTAGTCCCAGGTCCCGTCGTCCGCGACCACGGCCACCGTCTGCCCGGTGTTGTTGACCAGCGAGGCGGCGTTGTCCGCCACGGTCTGCCCCCAGCCGGCGCCGTTGTTGCCCCAGTGGCCGAAGTGGGCGCTGCGCAGGTCGACGGTCTGCCCGACCGACCAGTTCTCCCACGCGCCCCAGCCGTACTGCGGCGAGTGGAAGTAGAGGCACACGTTCCCGCTCGGGCAGGCCTCCGCCCCGGTCGGCTGGGACGCGGCCGACGCACCCCCCGTCGCCATGCCCGTCGCTCCGAGCGTCAACGCCACCACGGCGGCGACCTCGGCCGTACGGCGTCCGATCCTGATCCGCATTGCGTCCCCCTGGAAGTCCACGGTGCCCGACGAACCGGCGGCCGACGGCCCTGAGCGGACCCCCGGCCGAACCCGCGCAAGGCTCGCACGATCGGCCCCGCCCCGCCAGAAGTGCCGACGCCTCCGCTTGTGTGGACTTCTCGGCCCGGCACCGCCCCCGGACGCAAAAAAGCCGGGGCCGACGCACCAAGTGCGCCGACCCCGGCTCCTACTGAGTAGCGGGGACAGGATTTGAACCTGCGACCTCTGGGTTATGAGCCCAGCGAGCTACCGAGCTGCTCCACCCCGCGTCGATGTCTCCACCATAGACCACGGCCGGGCGAAAACGGAAATCGGTTTCCCGAGGGGCCCGTCGCGCCGGCCGGACGCCGGTGGAGACACGACCGGCGCCGTCAGCAGATCCGCGGGAGCTGCTCGCCCAGCGGCAGGTCCACCACCCGGGTGCCGCCGAAGCCGGTGCGGGCGACGACCATCCCGGGGTGGTCCTCGACGCACTCGCCGATCACCACCGCCTCCGCGCCCAGCGGGTGGGCCCGCATCGCGGCGAGCACGGCGTCCGCCTCGGTGCGCGGGACGAAGGCCACCAACTTGCCCTCGTTGGCGATGTACATCGGGTCCAGGCCCAGGATCGCGCAGGCGTTGGCCACCGGGTCCGGAACGGGGACAGCGCGTTCGCTCACTACCACGCCCACCCCGGCCGCCGCCGCGATCTCGTTGAGCGCCGCCGCCAGCCCGCCCCGGGTGGGGTCCCGCAGCACGTGCAGGTCGAGGGTCGCCCCGAGCATGGCTTCCACCAGACCGCCGAGCGCCGCGCAGTCGCTGCGCACCTCGACCCCGAACTCCAGCCCCTCCCGGACGCTCATGATCGCCACCCCGTGCAGCCCGATCGGCCCGCTGACGATCACCACGTCGCCCGGGCGGGCCCGCTGCGGCCGGATGTCGACCCCGGCCGGGACGAGCCCGATGCCGGCGGTGTTCAGGTAGACGCCGTCGCCGTGCCCGGCCTCGACCACCTTGGTGTCGCCGGTGGCCACCTCCACCCCGGCGGTGCGGGCGGCCGCGCCGAGCGCCCGGGCCACCCGGTCCACCACGGCCAGCTCCACCCCCTCCTCCAGGATGAAGCCGCAGGACAGGTAGGCCGCCCGGGCCCCGCTCATGGCCAGGTCGTTGACGGTGCCGTTGACGGCGAGGTCGCCGATGCAGCCACCGGGGAAGAACAGCGGCCGCACCACGTAGGAGTCGGTGGAGAACGCCAGCCGGGCGCCGCCCAGTTCGAGCACGGCGGAGTCGCCGAGACCGGCCAGCGCCCGGCTGCCGTAGGCGGGGGCGAAGATGTTCTCCACCAGCTCGGCGGACATCGCCCCACCGCCGCCGTGCCCCATCACCACCCGGGGGTGGTCGCGCAGCGGCAGCGGGCAGCTCCAGCCGGAGAGGTCCGGCACACCGGCCGCACCGACGCCGCCGGACGCTTCGATGAGCAGGTCGGTGTCAGCCAACGGGGCTCGCCTCCTGGACGGGGCTCGGCGTGCTCGGCCCGGTCGGCGTGCTCAGCCGCCGGTAGAGGTAGTACGCGGCGCAGGCCCCCTCGCTGGAGACCATGGTGGCGCCGAGCGGGGTGCGCGGGGTGCAGACGGTGCCGAAGGCCTCGCACTCGTGGGGCTTGAGCAGCCCCTGGAGCACCTCGCCGGCCCGGCACGCGGCGGGTTCGCTGGTCCGGACGCCCCCGACGTCGAAGCGGAGCTCGGCGTCGTGGTCCCGGTAGCGCGGGGAGAGCCGCCAGCCGCTCTGCGGGATGACGCCGATGCCGCGCCAGGCCCGGTCGGTCACCTCGAAGACGTCCTCCAGCATGGCGCGGGCCGCCGGGTTGCCCTCGGGGCGGACGGCCCGCGGGTAGGCGTTGTCGACGGTGTGCTCGCCGCGCTCCAACTGCCGTACGGTGCGCCGGATCCCTTCCAGGATGTCGAGCGGCTCGAAGCCGGTGACGACGATCGGGACCCGGTGGCGCTCGGCCAGCTCGGGGTACTCCTCGGTGCCCATCACGCTGCACACGTGCCCGGCGGCCAGGAAGGCCTGGACCCGGCACTCCGGCGAATCCATGATCGCCTCGATCGCCGGGGGCACCCGGACGTGCGAGACCAGCATGCTGAAGTTGCGCAGGCCCTGCTTGCGGGCCAGGTGGACGGCCATCGCGTTCGGCGGGGCGGTGGTCTCGAAGCCGATGCCGAAGAAGACCACCTCCCGGTCCGGGTTCTCCCGGGCGATCCGCAGCGCGTCGAGCGGCGAGTACACCACCCGGACGTCGCCGCCCTCGCCCCGGACCCGGAACAGGTCGCGGTCGGTGCCGGGCACCCGCAGCATGTCGCCGAAGGAGCAGAAGATCACCCCGGGGCGGGCGGCGATGGCCAGCGCCCGGTCGATCACCTCCAGCGGGGTGACGCACACCGGGCACCCCGGCCCGTGGATCAACTCGACCTCTTCCGGAAGGAGTTGGTCGATGGCGTGCCGGATGATGCTGTGCGTCTGGCCGCCGCACACCTCCATCAGCGCCCACGGCCGGGTGACCGTCGCCCTGATGTCGGCGAGCAGGCCCTCGGCCAGCTCGGGGTTGCGGAACTCCTCCAGGTACTTCACCGTCCCGCCTCCTCGACCGCCGCGGGGTTGCCCGCAGCCTCCCACGGATCGCCGAACTCCTCCTGCAGCAGCCCGAGTTCCTCGAACAGCCCCAGGGTCCGCCGGGCCGACTCCTCGTCCAGGCGCTGCAACGCGAACCCCACGTGGACGATGGCGTACTCCCCCACCGCCAGGTCGGGCAGGTACTCCAGGCAGACGTCCTTGACCACCCCGCCGAAGTCCATCACCGCCATCCTGGTCCCGTCGCGTTCCTCGATCTCCGTCACCCTGCCGGGCACCGCCAGACACATCCGCTGTCACTCCTCCCGGGCGGCCGACGACCGGCCGGCCACCATCAGCTGGCCGAGCGCCAGCCCTCCGTCGTTGGGCGGCACCCGGCGGTGCCGCAGCACGGTGAAGCCGTCCTCCCCCAGGCCGCTCGCGCAGGCCGAGGAGAGCAGCGCGTTGGCGAAGACCCCGCCACTCAGCGCCACCGTCGAGATCCCGTACTCCCGGCGGACGTTCGCGCAGACCCGCCGGACGGCCCCGGCGACCGCGCGGTGGAAGCGGGCGGCGATCAGCCCGGTCGGCGCGCCCGCCGCCAGGTCCGCCAGCACCCCGGCCAGCACCGGCCCGGGTTCGACGGTCCAGCCGCCCGCGCGCTCCGCCAGCCCGAAGGCGTAGCCCGCCGCCGGGCCGGTCTCCGCTGGGCCGAACTCCACTGCGGCCGCCTCCAGTTCGATCGCCGCCTGGGCCTCGTACCCGGCCCGGTGGCAGACCCCGGCGAGCGAGGACACCGCGTCGAACAGCCGGCCCATGCTGGAGGTCGGCACGCAGTTCAGGCCGCGATCCAACTGCTGTTCCAGCAGCCGCAGTTCGTCCTCCGGGCAGGCCAGCACCGGCGGCAGCCCGGCCGCCCAGGGCAGCCCGGCGGCGCGCAGGTGGGCGAGCGCCGCCCGGTACGGGCGCTCGACCGCGGCATCGCCGCCCGGCAGCGGCACGTAGCCGAGGTGGGCGACCCGGCGGTACCCGTCGTAGTCGGCCAGCAGCACCTCACCGCCCCAGATCGCGCCGTCCTCGCCGTAGCCGGTCCCGTCGAAGGCGATGCCGAGGACCGGCCGCCCGCCGTCCCGGCCGTGTTCGGCCAGCACGGCGGCGACGTGGGCGTGGTGGTGCTGCACCCGGCGCACCGGCCGGCCGGCGGCGGTGCGCTCGGCGTGGTGCAGCGAGCGGTAGCCGGGGTGCCGGTCGGCGACCAGCAGTTCGGGCCGCACCCCGCTGACCAGGCCTAGTTGCCCCACCGCCCGGTCGAAGGCGCGCAGGGTGGCCAGGTCGTCCATGTCGCCGATGTGGCCGGACAGCCAGGCGTAGCCGTCGCGGGCGAGCGCGAAGGTGTTCTTGAGGTCGCCGCCGACCGCCAGCACCGGCCGGACGGGCACCGGCAGCGGGAGCGGAAGCGGGGCGTACCCGCGCGAGCGGCGCAGCGGCAGCAGCTCGCCGTCCACCACCCGTACCACCGAGTCCTCACAGGGCACGTGGATCGGCCGGTCGTGGCCGAGCCAGCCGTCGACCAGCGGGGCGAGCGCGCTCAGCGCGTGCCGGTCGTCGGTGACGATCGGCTCGCCGGAGAGGTTGGCACTGGTCATCACCAGCAGGTCGGGCCCGGGGGCGGCGAGCAGCAGGTGGTGCAGCGGGGTGTACGGGAGCATCACCCCGAGGTCGGGGCTGCCCGGGGCGACCGCCGGGAGCTGCGCCGCGAAGCCCCCGGGGCGGCGCAGCAGGACGATCGGCCGGACGGCGCCGGTGAGCAGTTCCCGTTCGACCGGCCCGACCGTGGTCAGCGCCTCGACGGTGGCGAGGTCGCGGGCCATCACCGCGAAGGGCTTGTCGCCGCGCCGCTTGCGCCGCCGCAGCAGGGCGACGGCCGCGGCGTCGCGCGCGTCGCAGGCCAGGTGGTAGCCGCCGATGCCCTTGACGGCGAGGACCGCCCCGTCGGCGAGCAGCCGCCGGGCCTCGCCGAGCGCGTCCTCACCGTCGAGGTCGGCGCGTCCGGGCACGGTGAGGGTGAGCCGCGGCCCGCAGGCGTGGCAGGCGACGGGCTGGGCGTGGAAGCGGCGGTCGGCCGGGTCGGTGTACTCCCGGGCGCAGTCCGCGCACATCGGGAAGCCCGCCATCGTGGTGTTGGCCCGGTCGTACGGCAGGCCGGTGACGATGGTGTGCCGGGGGCCGCAGTTGGTGCAGCTGATGAACGGGTGCCGGTGGCGCCGGTCGGCGGGGTCGGCGAGTTCGGCCAGGCAGTCGGCGCAGACGGCGACGTCGGGCGGGATCAGGGTGGCCCGGGGCCCGTCGGTGCGGGAGGGGGTGATGGCGAATCCGGTGGCGCCGGTGGCGGCGAGCGGCGCGTGCTCGACGGAGGCGACCTGGGCGAGCGGCGGGGCGTCGGCGGCGACCCGGCGGCAGAAGGCGTCCAGGGCGGCCGGGCTGCCCTCGACCTCGGCGAGGACGCCCTCCCCGGTGTTGGTGACGCTGCCGGCCAGGCCGAGTTCCCCGGCCAGCGCGAAGACGAAGGGCCGGAAGCCGACGCCCTGCACCAACCCCCGGACGGCGACCCGCCGTCGTTCGCGGTCGAGCGCCGTCACGGCGTCCCCGGCACGGCGTGCGAGTGCTCCGCGTGCGAGTGCCCGGCGTGGGAGTGCTCCGCGTGCGCCTGCCCCGCGTGGGCGTGCTCCGCGTGCGCCTGCCCCGCGTGGGCGTGCTCGCCCTGCCCGGCCGCCATCACCGGCCGGTGCGGCACGGCGCCGTCCAGCACCGCCAGCGCCCGGTCCAGCAGCGCCCCCACACCGTCCCCGGTCCGGGCCGAGGTGGGCACCACCTCCACCCCGGGGTTGACCCGCTGGACGTTCGCCAGGAACGCCGCCTCGTCGAACTCGGCCGCCGCGGCGAGGTCCGCCTTGGTCACCAGCACGAGGTTGGCCAGCCCGAACGCGGTCGGGTACTTGAGCGGCTTGTCCTCGCCCTCGGTGACCGAGGCGAGCACGACCCGCAGCGATTCCCCGAGGTCGTAGGAGGCCGGGCAGACCAGGTTGCCGACGTTCTCCACGAACAGCAGCCGGCAGTCCTGCGGCAGCCAGCCGTCCAGGTGCCCGGCGAGCATCCGCGCCTCCAGGTGGCAGAGCCCGTCGGTGAGCACCTGCTTCACCGGTGCGCCCGAACGGGCCAGCCGCAGCGCGTCGTTCTCGGTGGCGAGGTCGGCGGTGAGCGCGGCGACCGGGATCCCGCGCCGCCGGGCCAGCCCCAACTCGGCTTCCAGCAGGGCGGTCTTGCCGCTGCCGGGGCTGGAGAGCAGGTTGACGGCGACCGTCCCGCGGGCGGTCAGCGCGGCCCGCAGCTCGTGGGCGCTGTCGTCGTTGCGGGCGAGCACCGCCCGGCGGAGGTCGACCGTGTGGCCCGACTGGCACATCGGTTTCAGCCTTTCTGTTCGGCCGGGACGCCGGGGCCGGCGGCCCACTCGACGTCGAGGATCTGGAGCTCGCGCCCGGCGAGCAGCTCGACGCCCACGCCGGAGCGGCAGTCCGGGCAGCCGAGGTCCGGCGGCATGCCGACGGCCCATTCGACGGCGCAGGGCGAGCAGCGGGCGCGTGCCTCGACGGCCTCGGTGTCCAGCACCGCGCCCTCCACCAGCGTTCCGGCGCAGGCGAGTTCGAAGCAGAAGTCGAGGGCTTCGGGCACCACGCCCGCCAACTCGCCGACCTGGAGCCGGACCCGGGCCACGCCGGGGGCCCGGTGTTCGCGCGCGGCCGTGTCCACCTGCTCGACCACGGCGGCGGCGATCGACATCTCGTGCATCGGTCCCTTCCCACGGCGGGCGGCAACGCGCCCCATTACAGGGGGCGGTGGCGGCGACGGCTCGAAGCCGCGCCGCCACCCGGTCCGGGGCTGCACCGTTCGCAGCAATCCGCGGCTCACATCCGCGAGATCCTCAGGTACCGCTTGAGGTCCGGCAGGCTCTGCCAGACCAGTGCGCCGATCCCCGCCAGCAGGGCCGCGCAGAACAGTTTCCTCAGCATGGTGTTGTCCTCCTCTCGGACTCCGCACTCACCGGGTCCGGACTTGACGCATCCGCCCGCACCGCCTCCTCGACGGCCGCCAGCACCATCCGGACGGCCCCGTCCACGGCGGAGGCCACCGGCTCGCTCAGCCCGATGCCCTCCTCCAGCGAGGCCGGCTCGCACCCGACCACCAGCACCCGCCCGGGCGGTTCGGCCCCGGTGCCGGCGGCCAGCGTGGCGAGCAGCCCGAGCACGGCGTCCGGTCCCATCCGGTGCCCGTCCAGGGCGGGCGCCTCCAGCGGCTCGGCGGCCGCCTCGATGAGGTAGAGGGTGCCGGGCGGGCCGCCCCGGCAGGTGGCGTCCACCAGCACGGCCGTCCGGTAGCCGTCGAGCAGCCGGTACGCGAGGTCGACGCCGCGCACCCCGACGTCGACCGCCTCGACGCCGTCCGGCAGCTCGACGCCGGCCAGCCGCCGGACGGCCTCCACGCCGAACCCGTCGTCGCCGAGGAAGATGTTGCCGACCCCGGCGACCAGCACCGCGCCGCCGCTCACGACTCCTCCAGCGGGGTGACCTCGTCCGGCTGGAAGTAGCGGAACCGCCCCTGGGCCCGCCACAGGTCGGCGCCCGGGTCGTCCTCGACCGTGACGGCGAGGTGCACCGAGCCGTCGACGTCGTGCAGCACGGCTTCCACGAGGGCGGTGCGCCCGTCCAGGAAGAGGTCCTGGGCGTCGGTGCGCCGCCGCCCGGGCCGCAGCAGCACCCGGCTGCCCGCGCCGACCTGCCGGCCGTCGACCAGCACCTTGTCCCGCTCGGGGTCGACCGCCGGATCGTTGCCGGGGTCCCACCAGGGCTGTTCGGAGTCCGTCCCGGAGCCGGTGATCTCGCGCAGGCCGCGGACGGCGCCGTGCAGCCGTTCCAGCACTTCGGGCGGCATGGACTCGGCGAGGTCGATCACCGCCCCGGCCCGGTCGTCGGTGCCCCGGGCCTCGCGCTTCTCCTCCTCGGTCAGCGCCGCCGTGCGCAGGGCCAGGATCTCGTCGATCTCGGTGGCGTCGTAGAGGGTGCCGAGGCTCTCCGGGGCGATCCGCGGGTGGTCCTCCAGGATGATCGGCGAGGAGAGCATCACCTGGTACCCGCCGTCCGGTCCGGCCAGCACCGGCCAGGTGCGGTCGTTGCGGCACCGCTCGACGGCCGGGCGGGCCCACTCGGGCGGGTCGGTGACCGAGACGAAGCGGCCGTGCTCCAGCCCGAGCAGCAGGTGGGCGGAGACCAGCGAGCGCGCCAGCGCCTCCTCCCGCCCGGCCTTGCGGCGCGGTGTCCAGGCGGAGACGTTCTCCACCTCGGCGGTCAGCCGCTGCGCCCGGTACGGGCCGGGCAGTTCCTTCATCCGCAACCGGACCAGCCCGTCGACCTGTTCGCGCCGCCGCACCAGCCGGCCGACGGCGCTGCCGTGCTCGTGCACCAGCTCGGTGGAGCCGACGCCCGGCAGCCGGAAGTCGCGCTGCACCCCGGCACCGGTCAACTCCTCGACGGACACCAGCAGTTCGATCCGCTCTTCGACACCCTCGTCCCATTCGACCAGCACCCGGTCGGCCAGCTCCAGCCGTTCCACCGGCTCGAACCCGCTGCCGTCGGTGGCCCGTTCGACGGTGCGCCGCTGGACCCGCAGGAACCGCAGCTCGACCGCGAGCCGGTCGCCCTGCCGCGCCTCCGTGACGCACTCGGTGCGCTGGTGCGAGTGCTCGCCGCCCTGCCGGGTGTACTCGGGCGGCACCAGCACGCCGAACTGCCAGCGCAGTTGGTTCTTGGCGGCGGACGCGCGGTACGGGTAGAGCACGTAGCCCTCCAGCAGCACCGCGTCGGCGATCTGCCGGGCGCCCGCGAAGCCGCGCTCGATCCCCTCGGGGAGCTCGACCGTGAACCCGCTCACCGGACTCCCTCCCGCACCGCCGCGGTGGCGAGCAGGTCGCGCACCGTCGCCTCCCAGGAGGGCAGCGCCCGCCGGGAGCGGTGCGCGAGCAGCTCGTCCATCAGGTCCTCCGGCAGTCGCAGCCAGCCGCAGCCGGGGAAGTGCTGGTCGACGGCCTCCCGCCAGACCCGGACCGGCATCCGCACCCGGGCCTCCTGGTCCCAGGGCACCGGGGTGACCTGGAACCCGCCGGGGCCGGCGAAGGCGGTGCCGGAGAAGAGCAGCAGCAACGGCACCTCACCGCCCTCCAGGGCCCGGAAGTACCGGGCGCAGGCGACCTCCAGGTCGTAGCTGCACGGCACCACGAGGTCGGCCTCGGTCTCGCCGGTGAAGCCGGGCACCAGCAGCGGCACGGTGGCGAACTGGATCGGGTTGAGCGTGCTCCCCCAGCGCTCCCGCCCCCCGAACAGGTCGCCCAGCCGCTCCCCCTCGGCCTCGCCGTAGGGCCGGCGGGCGGGTTCGATCCGCAGCTGGCACTGCAGGGCCAGGGCGTGCACCCGGGTGTCGGCGGGCCCGGTGATCCGCAGCCGGAACACCAGCGTGGGCCCGGCCGCGTACGGGTCGGAGCGCACGCCGGTGCAGGCGAAGCCGAGCTTCGTCATGCCGTCACCGCCGCGGTCAACGGGCGGGCCCGGAGGGCCAACCGGCCGAAGAAGGCGTCGAGTTCGGCCCGGGCCTCGGCGCCGCCGTCGAAGCCGTGCCAGCACCGGCGGAGCCGGCCGACCAGCTCGTAGCAGACGTCGATCGGCACCAGGTAGCAGGCGACCCGGCCGTCGGTGCGGCGCAGCAGCAGCGCCTCGACGTCCGGTTCCAGGGCGGCGGCCAGCCGGCTGCTGCCGAGGGCGCGCTGCCAGGCCTCCTCGTCGACCTCGCTCTCGGTGGCGCCGGCCGGGCCGGGGTAGAAGGCGAGCAACCGGTCCAGCACGGCGTTGCGGAACAGGAAGACGGTGCCGACCGGGACGCCGAGCACCGACCAGACCCGCTCGTCCACCGCGCCGTCCGGATCGTGCAGGTAGCGGTCCGGCACCGTGCGGTAGCGGCCGCCGGCCGCGCCGTGCTGCTGGAACAGCAGGCCGCAGGCGGTGCAGGTGCAGGCCAGGGAGCGTTCCTCGACGTCCACCAGGTGGCGGTGGCCGGGCGGCAGGTCGTGGCCGCAGAGGCCGCACTGCTCGGGCCGCGGGGGCGCCGGCTCGCGCAGCCGGCGCAGCAGGGCGGTCCCGTCGCGGGAGACCCTCCGGGTGTTCATCGCGCCTCCGCGGGCTGGGGCGGGCGAGTGCCGATCTGGAGCAGCTGGGGGGCGCGCTCCAGGTCCAGGGCCGTCACCTCGGGGGCGTGGCAGGCGAGGGCGGCCTCCACCTCCTGCTCGCCGCAGCCGCACCCGGAGGCGGTGCGGCGCAGCCGCAGGGTGCCGGTCTCCGGGGCGAAGCCGAGCACCTCGATCCGCTCGGGCAGGTTGGCGAGCGCCCGGTCGATCCGGGCGGTGACGTCCTCGGGGTGGAGGTCGTGCAGGAGCAGCAGTCCGGCCACCGCCGGGTCGTCCAGCATCCGTTCCAGGGCGGGCGGGGGCAGCGCGGGGACCAGTCGGGCCAGGCCCTCGCCGTAGAAATCCATGAGCTCGCGGACGAGTTGCTCGCCGGCCTGTTCGGCGTCGCTGCCGGCCAGGGCGTCCAGGGCCTGCTGGATCCGCTGCCCGGTCTGCTCGGCCGTCATGCGGTGAGCCCGCTCAGGCCGGTGGGGACGTGCATGGTCTTGAGGGTGCGGCCGTTGCCGACGTACATGTGCACGCCGCAGGGCAGACAGGGGTCGAAGCTGCGCACGGCGCGCATGATGTCGATGCCCTTGAAGTTCTCCGGGGAGTTCTCCTCGAAGATCGGCGTGTTCTGCACCGCGTCCTCGTACGGGCCGGGGGTGCCGTAGCTGTCGCGCACGCTGGCGTTCCACGGGGTGGGCGGGTACGGGTGGTAGTTGGCGATCTTGCCGTCGCGGATCACCATGTGGTGCGAGAGCACGCCGCGCACGGCCTCGGTGAAGCCGCAGCCGATCGACTCGTCCGGCACCTCGAAGCGCTCCCAGGTCTGGGTGCGCCCGGCGCGGACCTCTTCGAGCGCCTTCTCGGCGAAGTGCAGGGCGGCGGCGGCCGCGTAGGCCTGGAAGTAGGTGCGGGCGCGGTTGCGCTCGATGGCGTTGCTCCACTGCGGGATCTTCCACTCGAAGGTGACCTCGGGCTTGGTCATCGAGCGGGGCAGGTTGATCCGGACGCTGTGGCCGGTGGCCTTGATGTAGCCGATGTCGACCAGGCCGGACAGCGCGGTGGACCACAGCCGGGCGATCGGGCCGCCGCCGGTGTCGAGGGCGAGGTGCTCCTTGCCGTCGAACCAGCGCGGGGACATCACCCAGCTGTACTTGTCGTCGAAGTTGCGCTTCTGCGGCTGCGGGATGGTGTGCTGGTTCCACGGGTGCCGGGGGTCGACGGGGTTGCCCAGCGGGTCGTGGGTGACGAACAGTTCCTTGCCCTGCCAGTCCTCGTAGTAGGAGCTGCCGAGCAGGATCCGGATGCCGAGGTTGATCTCGGTGAGGTCGTTGGTGACCAGCTTGCCGTCGACCACGACGCCGGGGGTGACGAACATCCGCCGCCCCCAGTCCGTCATGTTGCGGTACGTGAAGTCGCAGTGGTCCGGGTCGTTGAGGCTGCCCCAGCAGCCGAGCAGCACCCGGCGCCGGCCGACCTCCTCGTAGCCGGGCAGGGCCTGGTAGAAGAAGTCGAAGAGGTCGTCGTGCAGCGGCACGACCTTCTTCATGAACTCGACGTAGCGCATCAGCCGGGTCAGGTAGTCGGTGAACAGCTGCACGGTGGCGACGGTGCCGACGCCGCCCGGGTAGAGCGTGGAGGGGTGCACGTGGCGGCCCTCCATCAGGCAGAACATCTCCCGGGTGTAGCGGCTGACCTGGAGCGCCTCGCGGTAGAACTCGCCCTCGATCGGGTTGAGCGAGCGCATGATGTCGGCGATGGTCTTGTAGCCGTGGTCGCCGGCGTGCGGGGCCTCGGTGCGCTCGGCCAGTTCCAGGACGCCGGGGTTGGTCTCGCGGACCATCTTCTCGCAGTAGTCGACCCCGACCAGGTTCTCCTGGAAGATGTTGTGGTCGAACATGTACTCGGCCGCCTCGCCGAGGTTGATGATCCACTCCCCCAGGTGCGGGGGCTTCACGCCGTACGCCATGTTCTGGGCGTAGACCGAGCAGGTGGCGTGGTTGTCGCCGCAGATCCCGCAGATCCGGCTGGTGATGAAGTGGGCGTCGCGCGGGTCCTTGCCGCGCATGAAGACGCTGTAGCCGCGGAAGACCGACGAGGTGCTGTAGCACTCCGCGACCCGCTTCTGCTTGAAGTCGATCTTCGTGTGGATGCCCAGGCTGCCCACGATCCGGGTGATCGGGTCCCACGACATCTCGGTCAGGCCGCTGCCGTCGCCGGCCGCCCTGGTCATCGGTGTTGCCATCGTCTCTGGGTGTCCTTGTCTAGGGGTCTACGGGTTCGGCGGGGTCGGCGGGGTTCGACGGACCGGGCGGTGGCCGACGCGGGCCGCACACCGGGGGGGTGTGCGGCCCTCCCCCGTCACCAGGGCGGGCGGTAGCCCGTGGTCAGGTGACGCCCGGTGCGGCGCCACTTCGGTTCCTTGTCGACGGTCTTCTGGGTGATCGCGCGCAGCCGGCGGATCAGCGCGCCGTACGCGGCACTGGCACCCGTCGAGACGCGCGATCCGGGCGGCGGGTCCATGAAGGGCATGAACTTGTCGGGGAAGCCCGGCATGGTGCAGGCGATGCAGATGCCGCCGACGTTCGGGCAGCCGCCGACGCCGTTGATCCAGCCGCGCTTGGTGACGTTGCACTTGACGACGGGGCCCCAGCAGCCGAGCCGCACCAGGCACTCGGGGGTGCCGTAGTCGGTGGCGAACTGGCCCTGCTCGTAGTACCCGCCGCGGTCGCAGCCCTCGTGCACGGTGGCGCCGAACAGCCAGGCGGGCCGCAGCTTGTCGTCCAGCGGGATCATCGGCGCCGAGCCCGCCAGTTGGTACAGCAGGTAGGTGAGCGTCTCGGCGAAGTTGTCGGGCTGGATCGGGCAGCCCGGCACGCAGACGATCGGCAGCCCGGCCTTGGACTTCCAGTCCCAGCCGAGGTAGTCCGGCACGCCCATCGCGCCGGTCGGGTTGCCGGCCATCGCGTGGATGCCGCCGTACGTGGCGCAGGTCCCGATCGCCACCACGGCGGTCGCCTTGGAGGCGAGCCGGTCCAGCCACTCACTGGTGGTGATGGGCTGGCCGGTGGCGGGGTCGTCACCGAAGCCGCACCAGTAACCCTCCTTCTTGATCTTCTCGTTGGGGATCGACCCCTCGACGACCAGCACGAAGGGTTCGAGCTCGCCGCGGTCGGCCTTGAAGAACCACTCGACGAAGTTGTCGGCGCCCTGGACCGGCCCGCACTCGAAGTCGATCAGCGGCCAGTGCACCGCGATCTTCGGCAGACCGGGCAGCGCGCCGGTGACGATCTCCTCGATGCTCGGCTGCATCGCGGCGGTCAGCGAGACGGAGTCCCCGTCACAGCTGAGGCCGGCGTTGATCCAGAGAATGTGCACCACGTCGGTGTCGGTTGTTGCAGCACCCATGAGGATGCCTCCTCGGGGATGGGAGCCGGACGAAAATGGCTCGGACCCAGTCATAGCAACGCTTCGGGCCTTCCGCCGGTCCACCGACCCGGCGGGACCGCCCGGCACGCGCAAGCCGGGCGCGGCCGTTCGGGTCACGGCTCGGCGCGGAGCCCGGCGGGCACCGGCTGCTTGCGCACGAACGCGGACCGCAGCGCGTGGTACGGCGATTCGGGTGTGAAGAACTGCCGGCGCATCACCGCGAGCTCCTCCGCCCGGTACGCCGCCAGCGGCTTCCTCCGCTCGTCGGCCTCGCGCGCCGCCTTCTTCGCCGCGATCCGCCGGTGGACGGACGGCGAGGCGGCCAGCAGCCCCGCCAGCCGGGCCGTGTGCGCCCCGAACTCCTCCGGCCCGGCGTCGAGCAGCCGGTCGACCAGGCCGATCCGCTCGGCGGCCGCGGCGGACACCGGCAGGGCCCGCCCGGTCAGCCGCTCCGCCTGCGCCGCGCCCACCCGGCGCGGCAGGGTGTACGTCCAGTACTCCGAGCCGTGCAGCCCCATCAGCCGGTAGTGCGGGTTGAGCACCGAGCCGGCCCGGCACCACACCTCGTCGGCGGCCAGCGCCAGCATCACCCCGCCGGCCGCGGCGTTCCCGCCGACGGCCGCGACCACCAGCCGGTCGGTGGTGGTGAGCACCTCGGCCACCAGGTCGTCCATCGCGGTGATGTTCGCCCAGGACTCGGCGGCCGGGTCCGGCGCGGCCTCGATCACGTTGAGGTGGATGCCGTTGGAGAAGAAGTCCCGGCCGCCGCCGAGCACCAGCACCGTGGTCGGGCGGCCGAGCGCGAAGCGGTACGCGGCCAGCAGTCGGCGGCAGTGCTCGGCGGACATCGCCCCGCCGGGGAAGGAGAACCGCAGGAAGCCCACCGGGCCGTCCTCGTGGTAGCCCAGGTCCGACCAGCCCGGGTGCTCGCCCTCGTCCGCCGTCAGCGGCGCCGGGTGCTCCGGCAGGGGCGGCAGCAGGGCGCCGAGCGCCGTCACCGCCGGGAGCTTGATTGTCGCGGGCCCGCCCGGCGTGCGGCGGCGGCGCAGTTCGGGGAGCCACACTGCTCCGTCCGGGGTGGCCCGGCACACCGCGCCGGCCCGGGTGGCGAGCAGCTCGCCCGGGCGGCCGCGCAGCAGCGGCTCCCGGTGGCCGCCGTGCAGGTACCACTCGGCGCCGCACAGCACGTCCAGCACCCCGGGGCGGGAGTCCGCGGCGCGCAGCCGGCGCAGCACCTCCTCGGTGGGGTCGGCCGTCCAGTCGATCCGGCGCTCCGCCTGGCGCAGCGGCGGCCGGGTGCGCACCGTCCCGTGCCAGCCGGGGCCGTGCTGCGGCTGCGGGGCGTGGCTTCCGGAGGCGAAGCGTTCCACGGCGAGCAGCGCGGCCGTGACGGCGGCGTCGGCGACCTCGTTGCGGTAGAGGTCGCTCTTGCCGCGCTCCGGCAGCCGGCAGGGCGCCCAGGCCCAGACCGGTCCGGCGTCCATCTCCGCCTCGGCCTGGAGCACCGTGACGCCCCATGCGGTGCGGCCCTCCTGGACCGCCCGGTCCAGCGAGGACGGGCCGCGGTCGCCCGGCGGGCCGGGGTGGACGACCAGGCAGGTGAGCTGCTCCCAGAGCGTGCGCGGGATCGCGCTGCGGAGCATCGGCGCGAGCACCAGATCCGGCCGCAGCCGGGCCACCGTCGCCAGCAACTCCTCGTCGTCACACGCCAGTTGGACGTCGACGCGGTGGCCGCGGTCGCGCAGTTCGGCGTGCAGCCGCTGGCTGAGGCTGTTGAACGCGCTGGCGAGGAGCAGGATCCGCATGTCCGCCTCCGACGGTGAGGGCCCGGGGATTCCGGCGATCATCGCCTCCGCCCGATCCGCCTCCGGGCCCGTCGCCCCCGCCGCGCCGCCCGTTCACCCGAGCGGCGGGGGCACCGCCCGGGCGCGCCCGCTCCCGCTCAGGCGGGTTCCTGGCCTCGGCGGCGGCGCAGGCCGAGCAGCAGCAGGGCGGTGAGCGCCGCCGTGGCGATGCCCTCGGCCCAGGCGGCCAGGGTCTTGTCGGCGAACCAGATCGGCTCGTACATGTTCGGCAGCGGTCCGAGGGTGCCGACGTCGACGTAGCGGTAGAGCAGCAGGGCGCCGAGGCCGGAGGCCGCGACCAGCCAGCCGAACAGGACGGCGGACCGGCGGCGCCCGAGCAGCAGGAGCAGCGCGGCGAGGCTGGCGGCGGCGGCCTCGGCCCGGAACAGCGTGCCCTGGGTGATGCTGTCGCCGATGGCGTCGTACCGGTCGGCGAGCCGGGCGTGGACGGCCGCGTCCACGGCGAGCCCGGCGACGGCCACCAGGCACAGCAGGAGTTCGACGGGTCGGCGTCCGTCGCGGGGGCGGGCGTGCGTGCGGGGGGCCACGGCCGGTCAGCCGACGGTGAGGGTGCCGTGCATGAACGGGTGGATGGTGCAGATGTACGGGTGGTCGCCGGTCTGCTGCGGGGCGGTGAAGGTGGCACTGGCGCCGGGCTGGATCGTCCCGGTGTCGAAGGACTTGTCGGAGGCCGTCAGGGTGTGGGCGGTGGAGTCCTGGTTCATCACGGTGACGGTCTGGCCGGCCTTCACCGTCAGGGTCGCGGGGGAGAAGGCGAAGTTCTTGATGATGACCTGGAGGGCGCCGGTGCTGCCCTGCGCGGGAGTGGTCGCGGCACCGCTGCTCTGCGCCGGGCTGGTGGCGGCGCTGCTGACCTGCGCGGGGCTGGTGACCGCGGACGAGGGCGCGCCGTTCGAGGTGGTGCCGGTCGACGGGCTGCCGTTCGACGGGCTGCCGGAGCTGGAGCAGGCGGCGAGGGCGGCGGAGAGCAGCAGCGCGGCGGCTGCCTGGAGGGGCCGGGGGCTGGTCACGGACGGGCTCCGTTCGGGAGGGGTGCGGCGGCGGGAGCGGCGCGCTTCCCAGCCTCCGCCGCCACGGGCCGGTCGCGGCTACGCCGAGGACGCCGGACAGCCCACCGTTTCATCCGTGTGAGTGAATGCGAGGGCCCCGTACGGATGCCCGACGCCCCGGCGATGCGGGGGAATTGTGCAGATTCCTCCCCCGCCCGCTGCCGGCCGGCGCACCGGGTAGGCGCCCCCGGGTACGGCGGGCCGCCCCGGTCCGGCGGGTCGCGATCGCAGGAGGCCGAACCGATGCAGTTGTCCACCGTCCGCCCGGTGCCCGTCACCTTCCCCGACGGCCCGGCGCCCGACGTCCCGGTCGAGGCCGAGCTCCGCTTCGACGCGAGCCTCCCGTACGCGGCCTGCCTGGCGTTCCCGCTGACCCCGTGCCGGTGCACCGGCGACGCCGCCCGGGTGTGCTGGTACTTCAGCCGCGAACTGCTCAACGAGGGGCGGCTCGGCCCGGTCGGCAGCGGGGACGTGCGGATCCGCCCGGGGGCGGCGGGCGAGGTGCTGATCACCCTTCTGGGGCCGGTCGGCCGGGCCGTGGTGAGCGCCCCGGAGGACCTCGTCACGGCGTTCCTCTCGGACTGCTTCGCGCTGGTGCCCGCCGGGGCGGAGTCCCACCACCTGGACGTCGACACGGCCCTCGACCGGCTGCTCGCCGCCGACCGAGGGACGCCCGGTGATCCTCCGTAGAATCCACGGGCCGATCCCCTCACCCCCGCTCGCCCGCAGGAGACCGCGTTGACGTCCCACCCCGGACCAGGTGTGCTCACCCACCTGGAGTCCCTGCTGCACCGGGCCCCCGCCGACCGCGGCGGGGCGCTGTGGCGGTTGCAGGAGGAGGGCCGCCAGCTCGACGCCAACATCGTCCGCCTGCCGGCGAACGCCGAGGTCGCGGCCCATGTGGAGCCGGACCTCGACGTCCTCGTCCAGGTGCTCGACGGCAGCGGCCACCTGGAGACGGCCAACGGCCGGCAGTTGCTCTCCCCCGGCTGCACCGCTTGGCTGCCGCACGGCGCGCGGCGGGCGGTCGGTGCGGGCGAGGACGGCCTGGTCTACCTCACCGTCCACCGCCGCCGGCCCGGCCTCACCGTGCGTCCCGCACCGGCCGGGTAGCCGCGCCCGGCGCCCGGTGCGGGCGGCCGCCGGATCAGCGGGCCGGCAGCGGGAGCCGGGTGGCCGAGGTGCCGAGGCCGGTCGGCCCCCGCAGCTCGTGGCCGTGGTGGCGGCGCAGTTCGGCCTCCGTGAAGCGGCCGCTGCGGCCGTGCCAGTCCAGATTGCCGGCCAGGAAGGCCCGCAGGTGGCGGACGTGCTCGTCGACGGCCTGCCGGGCGGCGGCACCGAGCCGGAAGTCCTCGCAGAGGACGGGCAGTTCGGCGGCCACCAGGTGTTCGAACTGGTCCAGCCGGGCCTCCGCGAGGTCGGCGACGACGTGCGCCGCCTCCCGGTAGCCGCAGTCGAAGAAGTGCTCCGCGACCAGCGCGGAGTTGTGGAAGTCGCCCTCGAACTCGATCTCCCGCTGGTACGAGTACAGGTCGTTGACCAGGGCGGAGTGGTCGACCGCCGCGAGTTCCACGGCCCGCATCGTGCCGCTGGCCCGGACCTCGGGCGGGAGCGCCTCACCGCGCAGCAGGCCGGGGATCGTGGTGAAGAACTCCCCGCCGACGGTCTGCCGACGCACCTCCAGGAAGTCGACCGGGTCGGGGATGCGGTGGTGGGCCAGGTTGGCGACCTCCGTCACCCAGCCCTCCAGCAGGTCCGTCAGGACGCCTCGGACGGTGTCCTGCGCGGCGGGCGGCAGGTGCTCGGCGAGCCGGGACCAGAGGTCGGCGAGCCCGCGCTCCAGCGCGTCCGCGGGGGCGACGGGTGCGGCCTGGCCCGGTGCGGTGAGCGCCAGCAGGCGGGCGGCGGCCAGTTTGGCCCCGGCCAGGTCGCGCGGCTGCCCGTAGGCGGCGTCGAAGTGGTCGTCGCCGTAGCAGCCCCAGGTGATGAAGCCGACGGCGGCGGCCAGCTGCTCGGCGCCGAGGTCCGGCAGGGTGAGGGCGCCCAGCAGGCCGAAGTCGGCGCGGGCGAGGGTCCGTTCGCTCCAGACCGGCCGGCCGCCGGTGCGCGGTCCGGGGGCGAGCATGCCCATCCGTTCGGCCCACTCCAGCGACGCCTGTCGGGCCTGCGCCAGGTGCGGGCTGGCCCGTACCTCGCCCGGGGACCGGAGTGCGGGCACCAGGGACGGCCCGGTGCGCCGGTGCGGGACGAAGGAGAAGTTCCGTACGCGCTGCGCGCCGGTCGCGGCCCCCAGCCGCTCGAGGTCCATCGCCGAGGTGCCGAGGCCGCCCAGCGGGAGCACCGAACTCCCCTGCGGGCCGGAGCCGTTCACGCCCCCGCCGTTCATGCCCCCGCCGTTCATGTAGCGGCTGGACCGCAGGTGCCACTCGTGCCCGCCGGACTGCCAGTCCTGCAGTCCCTTGACGTACGCGAGCACCCGGGCCGCCTCCTCCGGGCCGAGGCCGTGGTCGGCGAACAGCGGGGGCAGTTCGGTGAGCGCGGTGTCCTCGAACTGCTGGAGCCGGGAGGTCAGCAGGTCGTTGACCCGGTCGGCCGCCTCCTGGGTGGAGATGTCGAGGAAGGTCTCCAGCACCAGGACGCCGTTGCTCAGTTCGCCCTCCTCCTCGGTCTCGCGCTGGTAGGAGAACAGGTCGTTGCGCAGGTGCACCGCGTCCGAGAAGGCGTCCCGGAGCACCCGCACCGGCCGGGTGCCGGCGACCGACGCCGGGACCTCGGCACCCGCCGCGTGCTCCACCAGCCCGGCGGACCAGGGCGCGCCGCCCACCTTGCGGCGCATCTCGATGTACTCGACCGGGTTGGGGATCCGGCCGATGTCGATGTTCGACAGCTCCCAGATCGACTCGTCGAGCAGGTGCTCGGTGCTCAGCGCGAAGCGTTCGCGCCACTCCCGCGAGGTGCCGGGGACGGTGCGCAGCCAGAGGTCGGCGAGGCCCGCCTCGACCGGGTTCCGCGGCTCGGGCATCGAGAAGGGGAGGTTCAGCGGCATGAAGGCGGGCAGCCGGTCCAGGTAGGCCTTGCCACCGGCCCGGTCCTGGGTGCGCTTGAAGGTCTCCAGGAAGTGGTCGTCGAAGAAGAACACCCAGACGTACCAGTCGGTGATCAGCGACAGTTCGGGCCCGTCGCAGTCCGGGTGGGTGTAGGCGCACAGCAGCGGGTAGTCGTGGGCGTCGAGGTCCCGCTGCTCCCAGATGCCCGAGCCCTCCAGCATGCCCATCTGCCGGGCCCACTGCCGGGAGTGCTCGCGCGCCTCCTCCAGCCGGGGGTTGAGGCGGGCGGGGTACGGCAGGTAGAAGGCGGGGAGTTCGAAGGGCTGGGGCACGTGGCTGCACGCTTTCTCGCGGGGACGTCCGGCCCCTGCTCAACGACCCCTGCCGGGCCCGGTCACCGCGGCGCTCCGGCCCCTCGGCGCCTCCGCAGAGTTACTTGACAAGCTCAACCTTTCAGGCCTAGCGTCGTGGCGATTGTTTCAGCTGGTGAAAAATTGACAGCGCAAGCCATCGGGCGCAGTCCGACCCGGGGCGCCGCGACATCCGTAGCACTGGAGACAGCCCTCATGACCCCGCAGGACCACGGCGCTGCCGTCGCCGCCGAGACCGCCCGCTTCGTCACCGCCGTCCAGGACGCCGACCCGGCCCTCCCGGTGCCCGGCTGCCCCGGCTGGACGCTCGCCGACCTCGTCCGCCACACCGGCAGCGTGCACCGCTGGTTCACCGTCCTGCTCCGGCAGCGGATCCAGGAGCCGCCGCGCAGCCGGGACGTCGACCTGCGGCTGCCCGAGGGCGTGGACCAGTACCCGGCCTGGCTGGCCGAGTCCGCCCGGGAGTCCGCCGCCGCCTTCGCCGAGGGCGGGCTCGACGAGCCGATGTGGGCCTGGGGCGCGGACCAGCACGCCCGGTTCTGGGTGCGGCGGATGCTCTTCGAGACCCTGGTCCACCGCGTCGACGCCGAGACCGCACTCGGCCTGGCGCCGGAGATCGACCCGGCCCTCGCCGCCGACGGCGTGGCCGAGTTCCTGACCAACCTGCCCTTCGCCACCCTCTTCGCCCCCGGGACGGCCGAGCTGCGCGCCGAGGACCGGACTATCCGCTTCACCCGCACCGACGGCGAGGGCGACTGGCTGGTCCGGCTGCGCCCCGACGGCTTCGGCCTGGCGGACGCCGACCCCGACGGCTCCGAGGCGGCCGCCGACGCCACCGTCCGGGCGGGCGCCGCCGAGCTGCTGCTGCTCCTGTACGGGCGCCTGGACCGCACCGCCGCCGGGATCGAGCTCGCCGGGGACGAGGAGCTGCTGGCGCACTGGTTCGCCCACTCGGCGTTCTGAGCCGCGCCGGGCACGCGCCCGGAGCACTCACCGGCCGGGCCCCTCAACGGGCCCGGCCGGACGGCCGTCCGGGCCCGTGGGCTCAGTCGGTCGCGGCCAGGGTGCCGTCGAAGGTGGCGGCTGCCAGACCGAAGGAGAGGGTCATCCCGACGCCCGAGGTGACGGTGATCGCCCGCACGCCCGGGGCCAGGTCGCGCACCAGCAGCGGGCCGCGCGCACTGCTGGCGTAGACGCCCTGCCAGCGCTCCAGGATCCGCAGGTCCGGCACGCCCAGCACCCGGGCGACGGCGGCGATCAGCAGCTCGTGGGTGCGCTCGTCGACGAACGGCGGGGTGATGGCGTCGTAGTGGTGCGAGTCGCCGACCAGCACGGTGCCGTCCGGCAGCCGGGTGAACATCACATTGGCGCCGATGCCCACCAGCTCCGCGCTGTGGCCGAGCACCTCCGCGCGCAGCGGGCCGGCCGACGGCTGGGCGGTGAAGGCGTCGTAGCGCAGCATCGAGGTGGCGGTCAGCACCGCCGCGTTGGTGCGGAACCCGGCCGGGGCCTCGGCCCGCGCCATGCTCAGGCGGCAGCGCTGGATCTCGTGGTCCTCGGCGATGTCGGGGAACAGGTAGTCGAGGTCGTGGCCGACGCAGACCAGGATCCGGTCGCCGCGCACCGGGCCGCGGGTGGTGTGCACGGCGCCGGACTCCACGCCGGTGACGGCGGTGCCCCACAGCACCCGGCCCCGCGGGTGCTCGGCGACCCAGCGGGCC
This sequence comes from Kitasatospora sp. NPDC059088, assembly GCF_042738155.1. Classification (NCBI taxonomy): domain Bacteria; kingdom Bacillati; phylum Actinomycetota; class Actinomycetes; order Kitasatosporales; family Streptomycetaceae; genus Kitasatospora; species Kitasatospora sp. NPDC059088. Next base: position 33,066 of record NZ_JBHYGR010000022.1, read on the forward strand.
AGGGCGGGCGCGGCCTCGCGCGGGTTGACCCGCAGGTCGGCGGGCAGCAGCGCGCCGCCGACCAGGTCGCCGGCCTCGCCGCCCGCGCGGCCGAGCGCCTCGGCCGTCTGCGCGGCGGTGCGCAGCCGTACGTCGTCGCCGCCGCGGTCGGCGTGCAGCTCGGCCAGCACGGCCGCCTCGGTCTCCGACCGGGCCACCACCAGGGCGCCGGCCTCCTCGGCCCAGAAGCCGGCCGCCGCGGCGGCGCGCAGCCAGCCGGAGCGGGAGCGCCGGGCCAGTCCGAGCAGTGCGCCGTCCTGAGCGGTGATGCAGCAGTGGCCGAAGTTGCGGACCGAGGCGCCGACCGGCTGCCGGTCGCGCTCCACGACGGTGACGGACAGCCCGTTGCGGAGCGCCTCGAAGGCGTGGGCCAGGCCGACGATGCCGGCGCCGACGATCACCACGTCGCTGGGGCCGGGCGCGCCGGCGGTGTCGCGCGATGGGGAGACGGCGGGGGTGGTTACGGATGCGGTGCTGCTGCTCATGGTCCCCAGCCAAGCGGCCGACGAGCGCCGGAGTCAAGAGATGTATGTACAAGTCACCCCCTGTTCACCCGGCGGACGATCTTCGGGCCCACTTGGATGAACAGGAGAATCCGCAGGTGGACCGGCCTTGAGAAGTTCCGGCCCCGGGTGTCATAGTCGACTTGTGAAGACAAGTGAGGACCTCCCCCTCCACCAACGGCTCGGCGCGGAGTTCCTGCGCCGCATCGAGTCCGGCGAGTGGCCCGAGGGCGAGCCGGTGCCCAGCGAGTCGCAGCTCTGCGCCGAGTTCGGCACCTCCCGCGGCCCGGTCCGCCAGGCCCTGGCCATGCTGCGGAGCGCGGGCAGCCTGGTCGGCGGACGCGGCAAACCGCCCGTCGCCCACCGCACCGCGCCCTCCCAGCCCTTCGGCACCTTCCTGTCCTTCACCCAGTGGGCCCGCAGCATCGGCCGCGAGCCCGGGCAGCACACCCTGGAGGTGGCCCGCCGCCGGGCCGCCCCGGAGGCGGCCGCCCGGCTCGGCCTCGCCGAGGGCGAGCCGGTGGTCGAACTCGTCCGGCTGCGCCTGCTGGACGGCGTCCCGGCCATGCTCGAACGCTCCACCTTCGTCCACGAGGTCGGCCGCATCCTGTTCGACTTCGACCCGGACACCGGCTCGGTCTACCAGGAGCTGCTGCGCCGCGAGGTCGACCTGCACCACGCCCGGCACACCATCGACGCCGTCGCCGCCGGGCCGCGCGACGCCGAGCTCCTCCGGATCGCCACCGGGGACCCGCTGCTGCGGGTGCGCCGGCTCACCACCTCCGGCCGGGGCGTCCCGCTGGAGGACGCCGACGACCGCTACCTGCCCGCGATGGCCACCTTCACCGTCGAGAACACCGTCGAAGGCCGAACCGTGATCGGCCGCTACCGCACCGAAGAGGACTGAACACCGTGATCGAGCTCGCCGCCCTGGACATGGCCGGTACCACCGTCAACGAGTCCGGCGCCGTGTACCGCGCGCTGCGCACCGCCGTCGAACGCAACGGGGTGGCGGTCGCCGACGCCGACCTCCAGACCTGGATGGGCACCGACAAGCGCGAGGCCATCGCCGCCCTGGTCCGCATCGGCGGCGGCACCCCCACCCCGGAGCTGGTCGAGGAGAGCTACGCGGCCTTCGCGGAGTTCCTGCGCGAGGCCTACCGCGCCAACCCCCCGCAGGCCATCGAGGGCGTCGAGGAGGCCCTGGCCGAGCTGCGCCGCCGCGGCATCAAGGTCGCGCTGACCACCGGGTTCAGCGACGACGTCGCCTACCCGCTGCTGGAGTCGCTCGGCTGGTCCACCGGCGAGGGCGGCAACCTGGACGCCGTCGTCACCTCCGACGAGGTCCCGCGCGGCCGCCCGGCCCCGCACATGATCCACCGGGCGATGGAGAAGACCGGGGTGATCGACACCCGCCGGGTGCTGACCGCCGGGGACACCGTGGTCGACGTCGAGGCCGGCCGCAACGCCGGGGCCGGCGTGGTCGTCGGGGTGCTGACCGGGGAGCTCACCCGGGCCGACTTCGACGGGCACCCGCACACCCACGTGCTGGCGAGCGTCACCGAGATCCCCGCCCTCCCCGAGGCCACCCCGACCGCCTGACCGCACGGCTTCCGCCGTCGGCGCACCCCGACGGCGGGAGCGGTTGTCAAGGCGGCGGGAGGATCTCGTCGGAGTCCGTCGGCCCAGACCCCGGAATGCCGCACTCCCCGGGGCGACCCGCTAACGTGGACCGCTTCCGTACCCCCCGGTCCACCGAGGAGCAAAGCGCCGTGTCCGACAGCTTCGCGCACCTGCACGTCCACACCGAGTACTCGATGCTGGACGGGGCGGCGAAGAACGGAAAGCTGTTCGCCGAGGCGGAGAGACAGGGCATGCCCGCCATCGCGATGAGCGACCACGGCAACATGTTCGGCGCGTACGAGTTCTTCCACTCCGCCGCCAAGACCGGGGTGAAGCCGATCATCGGCATCGAGGCCTACGTCGCCCCGGCGTCCCGCTTCCTCAAGAAGCAGGTGTTCTGGTCGCCCGGCGGCCAGCGTCCCACCGGCTCCGACGGCGAAGGCGGCAAGGACGTCTCCGGCGGCGGCCGCTACACCCACATGACCATGTGGGCGCAGAACGCCACCGGCCTGCGGAACCTCTTCAAGCTCTCCTCGCTCGCGTCGATGGAGGGCTACTACATGAAGCCCCGGATGGACCGCGAGCTGATCGCCGCCAACGCCACCGGCATCATCGCCACCACCGGCTGCCCCTCCGGTGAGGTGCAGACCCGGCTGCGGCTCGGGCAGTACGACGAGGCGGTCAAGGCGGCCGGCGCCTACCAGGACATCTTCGGCAAGGAGAACTACTTCCTGGAGCTGATGGACCACGGCCTCTCCATCGAGAAGGACGTCCGCGAGGACCTCCTGCGCCTGGCCAAGGACCTGAACATCCCGCTGCTGGCCACCAACGACTCCCACTACGTGACCGCCGACCAGGCGGACGCCCACGACAGCCTGCTCTGCGTCGGCGTGGGCAAGAACAAGGACGACCCGAACCGCTTCAAGTTCAACGGCTCGGGCTACTACGTGAAGACCGCCGAGGAGATGCGCGAGCTCTTCCGCGAGCTGCCGGAGGCCTGCGACAACACCCTCGCGATCGCCGAGCGGATCGAGTCGTACGACGAGGTCTTCACCTACGTCGACCGGATGCCCCAGTTCGACGTGCCCGAGGGCGAGACCCAGGCCTCCTTCCTGCGCAAGAAGATCGAGGTCGGGCTCCAGCACCGGTACGGCGACAGCCCGAGCCAGGAGGTACTGGACCGGATCGAGCTGGAGATGGGCGTCATCACCCCGATGGGGTTCGACGCCTACTTCCTCGTGGTCGCCGACATCTGCCAGTACGGCCGGGACAACGGCATCCCGGTCGGCCCGGGCCGTGGCTCGGCGGCCGGCTCGATGGTCGCCTACCTCACCGGCATCACCCAGCTGGACCCGCTGGAGCACGACCTGCTGTTCGAGCGCTTCCTCAACCCCGAGCGCATCAACCCCCCGGACGTCGACATCGACTTCGACGACCGCCAGCGCGACCAGATGGTCCGCTACGTGACCGAGAAGTACGGCGCCGCGTACACGGCCCAGGTGAACACCTTCGGCACCATCAAGGCCAAGGCGGCCGTGAAGGACGCCAACCGGATCCTCGGCTACCCCTTCGCGATGGGCGACCGGATCACCAAGGCGATGCCGCCGGACGTCATGGGCAAGGGCGTGCCGCTGGCCGACCTGTTCGACGAGAAGCACTCCCGGTACAACGAGGGCACCGAGATCCGGGCGCTGTACCAGAACGAGCCCGACGTCAAGAAGATCATCGACACCGGGCGCGGCATCGAGGGCCTGATCCGCGGCACCGGCGTGCACGCCGCGGCCGTCATCCTCTCCTCGACCCCGCTGCTCGACCTGATCCCGCTGCACATGCGGGACAAGGACGGCGTGATCATCACCGGCTTCGACTACCCGTCGTGCGAAGCCATGGGCCTGATCAAGATGGACTTCCTGGGTCTGCGGAACCTGGGCATCATCGACCACTGCATCAAGATCGTGAAGGCCAACCGGGGCGTCGACGTCGACATCGAGAAGATCCCGATCGACGACCCCACCACGTACCAGCTGCTCGCCCGCGGCGACACCCTGGGCGTGTTCCAGCTCGACGGCGGCCCCATGCGCGCCCTGCTCAAGCTGATGAAGCCCACCGAGTTCGCCGACATCTCCGCCGTCTCCGCGCTGTACCGGCCCGGCCCGATGGGCATGAACTCGCACACCAACTACGCGCTGCGCAAGAACGCCCAGCAGGAGATCATCCCGATCCACCCCGAGCTGGAGGAACCGCTCAAGGACGTCCTCGGCCCCACCTACGGCCTGATCGTCTACCAGGAGCAGGTGCAGCGAGCCGCCCAGGTGCTGGCCGGCTACTCGCTCGGACAGGCAGACCTGCTGCGCCGCGCGATGGGCAAGAAGAAGAAGGAGGTGCTGGAGAAGGAGTTCGTCCCCTTCCACGCGGGCTGCAAGGAGCGCGGCTACTCCGACGAGGCGATCCAGGCGGTGTGGGACGTCCTGGTCCCGTTCGCCGGCTACGCGTTCAACAAATCGCACTCCGCCGCGTACGGCCTGGTCTCGTACCAGACCGCCTACCTCAAGGCCAACTACCCGGCCGAGTACATGGCGGCGCTGCTCACCTCGGTCGCCGACGACAAGGACAAGATGGCCGTCTACCTGGCCGAGTGCCGGCAGATGGGCATCAAGATCCTCTCCCCCGACGTCAACGAGTCGGTGGTCGACTTCACCGCCGTCGGCAGCGACGTCCGCTTCGGCCTCAAGGCCGTGCGCAACGTCGGCGTGCCGGTGATCGAGTCCCTGGTCGGGACCCGCGACGAGAAGGGCAAGTACACCTCCTTCGCCGACTTCCTGGACAAGGTCGAGCTGGTGGTCTGCAACAAGCGCACCATCGACTCGCTGATCAAGGCCGGCGCCTTCGACTCGCTCGGGCACAGCCGGCTCTCGCTCAGCAGCGTCCACGAGAGCGCCATCGACGCCGTCACCGGGCTGAAGAAGCAGCAGGCCATCGGGCAGGACGACCTGTTCGGCGCCCTCGACACCGGTGACGGCGGCGGACCCGCCATCGGACTGGACTTCCAGCTCACCGAGAACGAGTGGCCCCGGCGCCAACTCCTCGCCCTGGAGCGCGAGATGCTCGGCCTGTACGTCTCCAGCCACCCGCTGGACGGCGCCGAGCACATCCTCTCCCAGAACCGCGACACCTCGATCGCCGAACTCCTCGGCTCCGGCCGCTCCGAGGGCGAGGTCCGGCTCTCCGGGCTGATCACCGGCGTGGACCGGCGGATCAACAAGGCGGGCAACGCCTGGGCGATCATCACCCTGTCCGACCGCGACGGCTCGGTCGAGGTGCTGTTCTTCCCGGCCACCTACAACCTGATGGCCGAGCAGATGATCGAGGACAACGTCATCTCGGTCCGCGGCCGCCTCAACGAGCGCGACGGCTCGCTGAGCATCTTCGGCCAGGAGATCGCCACCCTCGACGTCTCCTCCGCCGAGCTCGGCACCAAGCCGCCGGTCCAGATCACCGTCCCGGCCTCCCGGATCACGCCCGAGGTCGTCGCCGAGCTCAAGCTCGCCCTCCAGGCCCACCCCGGGGACGTCCCGATCCGGCTGCTCACCACCAACTGGGACAAGAACACCCTGTACGAGCTGGGCTTCCGGGTGAACCCCGACAACGGGCTCGCCTCGGACGTCAAGACGCTGCTCGGCAACCGCGCCTGGGCGGGCGCGGCCGTGCGCGCCGTCGCGGACCAGTCCGCCGGGCGGTAGACCCGCCGGAAGGGCCGGGGTGGGGCGCTGCTGCGCTCCGGCCCGGCCCGGCCCTGGTGCTTCGCGGATTCCCGTGGCGGGCCCGCCGCAGGCTCGCGGCAGGCCCGTGGCACGCCCCTCAGATGAAAACGGATATCATTACGGTGCGGGCAGTGGATCGCACCGGCCGGTTCCGTTGCCAATCCGTATGAACATGACACACATTGGCATCGCACGGGGAGCTCGAATGCGCACGGACACAGCGGGAGTCGGGATGCCGGTGGACGCGACCCTGGCCGGGGCCTGGCTGGAACGCTGGGAGCGCCAGCAGGAGCGGTACGCGGTGGAGCGCGAGGAGCGGTTCACCGTCATGGTCGACGTGGTGGAGCAGGTCGTCGGCCACCGCGCCCGTCCGCTGATCGCGGACCTCGGCAGCGGTCCCGGCTCGCTGTCCGCGCGGGTCGCCGAACGGCTGCCGCACGCCGAGGTCGTCGCCGTCGACATCGACCCGCTGCTGCTCGCGCTCGGCCGGGCCGGACACCCCCGGGTGACCCGCTGGGTGGAGACCCTGATCGGGCGCCCCGGCTGGATCGAGGACCTCGGACTCGACCGCCCGCTGGACGCCGTGCTCTCCTCCACCGCGCTGCACTACCCGCCGCCGGAGGCACTGCTCCGGATCTACCGCGACCTCGCGGGCACGCTGCGGCCCGGCGCCGTCCTGGTCAACGGCGACCACCTGATCCCCGAGGAGCCCTCCCTCGCCGAACTGGCGCTGGCGATCGGCCGGCGCCGCTCCCAGCGCCGGGGCGTGGGCGGCGCCGAGGACTGGTCGCAGTGGTGGGACGCCGCCCGCCGGATCCCGGAGTTCGCCGAACTGCTGGCGGCCCGCGAGCGGCAGCTGCCGCCCAGCGAGGGCGAGGGCAACGGCCTGTCCGCCGCCCAGCACGCCGCACTGCTGCGACTGGCGGGCTTCCGCCAGGCCGGGTCGGTCTGGCAGTACGGCGCCAGCTCCGTCCTGGTGGCGCTGCGCTGACCGGAATTGGTCCCTGACCCAACTTCCTTCTGTCACAAACGGATTGAGTACTTTCATCTGGGCACAGTCTTTGCTATGGCGTGACAGAAACCGCTGTTGATTCAAACTGAAAACAGTTACCGTTTGCCTCGGTCGTCGACCGGCCTGGGCAGCCCGTCGGCGAGCCGTGTGCCCCTCACCCCGGACCACCGACGGGAGGCTGACCACCATGCGGCCCTCACCGCTGTACCTGGAACCACGGCTGGAGCCCCGGCTCCGATCCCTCCTGGACACCACCGACCTCCTGCACACCCTGGTCGACGCACTCGGGTCACCGCTCAACCTGCTGCTGCCCGAACAGCTCGCCGACAACCTGGCCCGCTTCCGGTCCGTCTACCGCAAGCACCGGCTCACCGGGCGGATCCACTTCGCCCACAAGGCCAACCGCTCCAGCGCCCTCGTCCGGCGGCTCGCCGCCGCGGACGCCGCCGCCGACGCCGGGCTCGACGTCGCCTCGCTCGGCGAGCTCCAGCACGCCCTCGGCGCCGGCTGCGCCCCCGAGCGGATCCTGGCCACCGGCCCGAAGACCCGCGAGTTCCTCTGGCTGGCCGCCCGCACCGGCGCCACCGTCCACCTGGACACCCTGGCCGAACTCGACGAGCTGGCCGACCTGGTGCGCAAGCACGCCCTCCCCCGGGTGCCCGTCATGCCCCGGCTCTCCGGCTTCCACTCGCCCGGCGTCACCGTCCTCACCCGGCCGAGCCGCTTCGGCGTCCCGGCCGACGAGCTCGACGCACTGCTGGACGCCCTCGAACGCCACCGCGACACCGTCGAACTCACCGGCGTCGCCTACCACTTGGACACCACCGGTATCGGCGAGAAGGCCGTCGCCCTGGAAGCCTGCATCCGGATCATGGACGAGTGCCACCGCCGCGGCCTGCACCCCCGCACCATCGACATCGGCGGCGGCTTCGGCGTCAACTACCTGGCCGACGCCGCCCAGTGGGAGCGGTACACCACCGCACTGACCGACGCCGTCCTGGGCCGACGGCCCCCGCTCACCTGGCAGGGGCACGGCTACGGGCTCCGCAACGAGTCCGGCACCCTGCGCGGCACGCTGGGCCTGTACCCCGCGCACCGCCCGGTCGTCGCCGAGGCATACCTGGACGAACTGCTCTCCCACCCCGCACCCACCCTCGGCCGACCGCTGGCCACCCTGCTGCTGGAGAACATGTACGACCTGGCCGTCGAACCCGGCCGGGCCCTGGTCGACCAGTGCGGGGCCACCCTCGCCCGCGTCCTGGAGGTGCGACGGGGGCCGGGCGCCGAGCAGCTGGTGCGGCTGGAGATGAACGCCCGGGACGCCGGCCTGGAGGACCACGGGGTGCTGATGGACCCGGTGCTGATCCCGCGCTCCGGCGCCCCCGCCACCCCGGCCATCCCGGACGGGTCCGTCGGCGTCCACCTGCTCGGCAACCTCTGCCTGGAGGCCGACCTGATCACCCGTCGGGTGGTCCACCTCCCCCGCCTCCCCGCCCCCGGCGACCTGCTCGCCTTCGCCAACACCGCGGGCTACCTGATGGACTTCAACGCCGGCGGACCGATCCGGCAGCCCGTCGCGCGCAAGGTCGCCGCCTACCGCCAGGACGGCGCCTGGCACTGGCGCCTCGACGAGCAGTACTGGCCCCTCGACACCGCGGGGCCCGCGACACCCCAGGGGGACGGACGCGCATGAGGTACGACAGCATCACCGACGCGATCGGCGACACCCCGCTGGTCCGGATCGACCCGGCCGTGACCGGCCTGCGCAGCATCGACCTGTACGCCAAGCTCGAACTGCTCAACCCCTTCGGCTCGGTCAAGGACCGCGCCGCCTGGAACATGACCCGCGAGGCGCTCCCCGCCGCCGTCGCGCGCGGCGACACCGTCGTGGAACTCTCCAGCGGCAACACCGCCAAGGCGCTCGCGCTGATCGCCGGCATGCACGGCCTGCCGTTCAAGAGCGTCACCAACCGGATGAAGGTCCCCGAGGTCAAGGACCTCCTGCTGCTGCTCGGCGCCGAGATCGAGGAACTGCCCGGCCGGGCCGAGTGCCTCGACCCCACCGACGCCGACGACCCGCTCACCCGCATCCACCGGATGCTCTCCGCGGCCGAATCCGGCTACCTCCACACCGACCAGTACTTCAACCCGCTCAACCTCGACGCCCACCTCACCGGCACCGGTCCGGAGATCGTCCGCGACCTCGACGGCCGCGCCCCCGACGTCTTCATCGCCTGCGTCGGCACCGCCGGCTCCTCCACCGGCGTGGCGACCGTGCTGCGCGCCCACAACCCGGCGGTCGAGGTGCTCGGACTGGTCGCCCACAAGTCCGACTTCATCCCCGGCATCCGCACCATCGACGAGGTGCACGAGGTCGGCCTGTTCGACCCCGACACCTACGACAGCATCGCCTCGGTGACCGCCGAGCAGGCCATCGACGGCATGCTCACCCTGATCCGCCGCTGCGGCCTGCTGGCCGGCCCCACCGGCGGCGGCGCCTACTACGGCGCGCTGCGCCACCTCCGCTCCCTGGACGCCGAGTTGGCGGGCACCGAGGAGCGCCGGACGGCCGTGTTCATCGTCTGCGACCGGGTCGAGAGCTACCTCGGCTACGTCCGCGACCGCCGCCCCGAGCTGTTCCACCGGCCCGCCCGGCCGAACTCGGTGGGCACCCTGACCGAGGCCGAACTCGCCGCCGCCCGGGCCGTCGACGTGGACGCCGCCCGCGAGTGGATCGCCGAGGAGCACCCGCTGGTGGTCGACCTGCGCGGCCCCTTCGCCTACGCCGCGCTGCACATCGAGGGCTCGGTCAACATCGTCGACGAGCTGTTCGACGAACTCCTGCACGGGGGAATGCCGTTCGGCACCCGCCGGCCCGTCCTGCTGGCCTGTCCGGTCGGCGAGAAGTCGGTCCGGTACGCCGCACTGCTCACCCGGATGGGGCACCAGGACGCCCGCAGCCTGGCGGGCGGCATCATCGGCTGGCGCGACGCGGGCGCGCCGCTGGTCCGGGACTGAACGGAGGCCGCGCATGAGCACCCTCGACGAACTGGACGGCTGGCACCGGGAGTTGCGCAAGCAGTTCCCGATCATCACCGGCGCCCCCGAGCAGGCCTACCTGGACAGCGCGGCCACCGCCCAGAAGCCGCGGGCGGTGCTCGACGCCGTTCACCACTACCTGACCACCGCCAACGCCAACGCCGGGCGCGGCACCTACACCTGGGCCAACGCCACCACCACGCTGGTCGAACGCACCCGCACCCGGGTCGCCGCCTTCCTCGGCGACCCGGCACCCGGGCAGCCCTCCGGAGTGCACTTCGTCAGCGGCACCACCGAGGGCCTGCGCACGGTGGCCCGGGACTGGCTCCCCCGGCACCTGCGGGACGGCGACGAGATCATCGTGCCCTTCGCCGACCACCAGGCCAACGCCCTGCCCTGGCTGGAGGCGCAGCACCTGCTCGCCGACCGCGGCGTCCGCGTCCGGGTCCGCGAACTCCCGTACGACCCGGCCTCGCACGACTACGACCACCGGGCGCTGCCCGGACTCGTCACCGAGCGGACGGCCTTCGTCGCCGCCACCCACGTCCACCACGTGTACGGCGCCGACATGAACGTCCACCGGATCCGGGCCGCCGTCGGCCCCGAGGTACCGATCTGCCTGGACGCGGCGCAGAGCGTCGGCCACCTGCCGGTGGACGTCGGCCGCCTCGACGTCGACTTCGTGGTCTTCTCCGGCCACAAGGCACTCGCCCTGCCCGGCACCGGCGCCGTCTGGGCCCGCAACACCCGCGGCCCGGAGTTCCGCCCCGGCGGCTGGAGCGGCACCCCCAACACCTGCGGGATCGCCGGCCTGGAGGCCGCCCTGGACTGGCTCGACGCCGCCGGCACCGACCGCATCCGACGCTGGACCACCGCCCTGGCCACCCGCCTCACCGACGGCCTGAGCGGCTCCGACGCCTACCAGGTGCTCGGCTGCGGACAGAGCCTGGCCGCCGACTCCCCGGTGCAGCGCCGCGAGGCCATCGTCACCTTCCGACACCGCGCGATCCCCTCCAACGACCTCGGCTTCGTCCTCGCCAGCCACGGCCTGATGGTCCGCGCCGACGGCCACTGCCAGGCCCGCGCCGGCGAGACCGACACCTCGGTCCGGGTCAGCCTGCACGCCTACAACTCCCCCGAGGAGATCGACCGGCTGCTGGCCGCCCTGCCCGACGTCTAGGGCCCGCCTTCGGACTCCCGTCGTTCGCCCGGAGGGCGGGCGGGAGTCCGAAGACGGGCCCTGGCACCCGGGGGTGGTCAGCGACGCCAGCGGCGGTAGGCGTTCCACTCCTGGGTGAGCCAGGTGCCGTCGCCCAGGGGCAGCACGTAGTCGACCTCGGACATCGGGTACTCCAGGCGGCCGTGCAGGGCGCCGGTGGCGGGGTCGGCGAGCCAGTGGCTGTACTCGCGCCAGTCCTGCTCGCCGAAGAGGAGCACGGCGCCCTCGTCGTAGCGGTTGTGCAGGGTCACCAGCACGGTGGAGTCGTCCACGAAACCGGACAAGGAGGAGATGGACGGGTCGTTGTGGACCGAGCAGTCGCCGGTGCCGGGGGCCGGGAAGTCGCTCAGCCGGAGCGTGGCGGTGACCTCGTAGGAGGGCACGGCGTGCCAGCTGATGTCCCGGCCCCTCCGATCGACGGTCATGCAGCGGGTGTTGCCGGAGTCCGCGTCCAGGTAGTCGCGGTCCGCCGGGAGCCGGGGGACCGCGTCCTGCGGCAGCGGCTCGGCCAGGACGAGGGCGCCGGACTCCCGGCGGAGCCGGTGGCGGGTGGTCGGCCCGGAACCGCCCGAGACGTCCACCCCGATGACCTCGCCGTCGGCGTCCAGGAGCAGGTGGGCGTACCGCTCGTAGCCGCCGCACTCGAGCACGCTCCGGGCCAGCACCCGCCCCTCGGCGTCCAGGGTCAGGAAGAGGGTGGCGTCCGGCAGTCCGGAGGGCAGCCGCAGCCAGATCCGGAGCTCCCGGTCGGGACCGGTCACCGTGAACAGGACGTAGCCCCAGCGGTCCACCCGCCAGGTGCCGTACGGCTGCCGCCAGAGCTCCGTGCCGTCCTGGGCCGTCGCGACGTACCCGTCGCCGGTGCCGAAGACGGCGAAGGTGAGGTCGGGAGCCGTCCACACCGGCGCCCACCACTCGGGGCCCGGGGCCGGGAACTCGGCCTTCAGTTCGGCCTGCTCCCGCAGGTCGTAGAGGCGCAGCGAGGTGCCGTCGTGGACCTCCAGGCGGGGAACGGGGCCGGTCGGATCGACGGAGGAGCGGGAGTTGCTCCCGCTCGGGATCGGGTAGCTGGCCACCGGCGTGGGGGTGATCGTCATGTCGCCATCCTCTCCCGACGGGCCGACAGCACCTGGCGGGATCTTGACGACCTTCGGCGTTCACGCCACTCGTGGGGGTGGGCCCCGGGACCGGAGGATGGAGTCATCGCCGACCGGGGAACCCCGGAACGGCCCACCGAACCCCCGCCCCACCAGCAGGAACACGAGGTTTCCGATGTCCGCCAGCGCCGTCCTGACCGTGCCCGCCGCCACCCCGGCCGAGGCCGCCGCCCACTACGCCGCCCGGCTCGCCTTCGAGGCGGACGTCTCCGACGTCCACGCCGACCTGGCCTCCGGCGCACCCGGCGTGGTGGTGGTCGACACCCGCAGCGAGGTCGCCTGGAACCAGGGCCACATCCCCGGCGCCGTGCACATCCCCACCGCGCGGATCGCCGAGCTCGCACCGAAGTTGATCGACCCGGCCACCACGACCGTGGTCACCTACTGCTGGGGCCCCGGCTGCAACGGCGCCACCCGGGCGGCCCTGGCCTTCGCCCTCCTCGGCCACCCCGTCAAGGAGATGCTCGGCGGCTTCGAGTACTGGGTCCGCGAGGGCTTCGCGTACGACACCGCCACCGGCCCCGAGAGCCGCCCCGTCGACGACCTGACCGCCCCGCGCTCGGGCATCTCCTGCGCGTGCTGAGCGCCGACGCACGGCCGGGCGGCACGATCCGCCCGGCCACCCCGGCCGACCTGCCCGCGCTCGCCCGCCTGTGCGCCGACCACGCCGCCCACGAGCGCGCCGAGCCGGTGCCCGCGGACCTCGCCGCCCGGCTGGCGCCCGCACTGTTCGCCGCGCGGCCGAGGGCGTGGTGCCTGGTGGTCGACCACGGCGGCGAACTGACCGGCTACGCGAGCTTCTCCCGGGAGTTCTCCACCTGGCAGGCCGCCGACTACGTCCACCTGGACTGCCTGTTCGTCACCGAGGCCCACCGGGGCGGCGGGTGGGGCCGCGCCCTGCTCGACGCCGTACGGGACGCGGCCGCAGCACTGGGCGCCGCGCAGCTGCAGTGGCAGACACCCGCCTGGAACACCGACGCCATCCGCTTCTACCACCGGACGGGGGCCCTGAGCCGCCCCAAGGCCAGGTTCTCGCTCCCCACCCGCCCGACCGCTCAGCCGACCACCTCGTACGCGACGTAGTCCGGATGGGCCGCGCCGACCTGGCCCGAACGGCCAGACATGTACGGACAGGGGAACGGCGGCCCCGGCTACCCGGGCATCACGCCGTGGATGCGGGAGAGGGTGAACACGCGCTCGTCCTCGCGCAGGTGGCACCAGGCGTTCAGGTAGGGCGCGTCCAGGGCGAGGCGGCTGAGGGTGCGGACGGTCGTGTTGCCGGACGTGGCGACGTACTCGATCGTGACGGCCTGTCCGTGGTCGACGGCGTGGGCCAGTTGGCGGACGTCGGTGAAGGTCAGATGGCGCGCGTTCCGGGCGATGATCTCCTCGGTGTCGCCGGCGTAGGGGCGGCCGTCGTCCGGGGCGGGCTCCGCGCCGTCCTGCGGGGCGGCGCGGAGCCGGGCGGCGAGGGCGCGCAGGTCGGCGGGCTCGTCCTTGGTCGGGGTACGGGCGCCCGTGCGGGGCCTGCCGGGCCGACGCGGGGGCGGGGCCGGGCGCGCGGCGCGGGGGTGCGGGGGCCGTTCGATCCGGACGGTCCCGTCGGGGGTCTCGGCGACGGGGGCGTAGCCCGCGGCGCGCAGGGCCGCGAGGGTCTTGTCGGGCGGGGTCCGGCTGATCAGTACCGTCGGCGCGAGGTGCCGTAGGCCGAGCGGGGCGAGCTTGCGGTGGGCGGCGAGTTCGGCCAGGAGGGCGGGTTCCTGGCCGTGGATCACGCAGGCGGCGGCCGCGACGCGCACCCGGCCGTGGCTGCGCGCGGTGTCGTGGATCAGGTAGGAGAGCGGCTGGGGCAGCGGTTCGACGGCGACCGCCGCCAGGTCGGCGGTGAGGGCGTCGGGGGTGAGGCCCGCGTCGAGGGCCCGGCGGACGCTGCCCGGGCCGAACCGCCAGACGGAGGCCGCACCGGCGCTCTCCCGGTCCGCAGCGGAGTCCAGCAGTGCGTGGAGGTGCGCGGACGGGGTGCCGGCGACCACGGCGGTGAGGTCGCTGCCGAAGCGGGCGCTCGTGCTGGCGGCGGGCAGCAGCCGGTGGCAGGCGTCGACCAGCGCTTCGGCCTCGGCGTCGTCGCCGAGCGGGGCGGCCCCGAGCAGGGCGGCCCCGATCGGGGAGAGCGCCCCGAGGGCGAGGGCGCCGAGCAGTTCCGCCTCCCGGATCAGGGTGGCGAACGGCTCGGCGTCCTGCGGGAGTTCGTCGGCGAGCGGGCGCAGCCACCGGAGCAGTGCCCCCAGGTCCGCCGGTTTCGCCGCGCCTTCACCGGCCGGGAGCCGGGAGGCGGCGGTGAGCAGCCCGTGCCGGGCCTGGACGCAGCCCCCGCAGGGCGGCGCCCCGGCGAGCGCCGGCCGCGCCTTCCCGTCCTCGTCGCGGCTCCGGCCGGGGGTCAGGGGGAGCGACCACCAGGCCCGGAGCAGGACGGCGAGCCGCTCGGCCGGTTCCCGCCCCGCCCAGGTGTCGTAGGACGCGGTCGCGACGACCCGGTCGCCCTCCACGGCCAGGAGCCCGGCGGCGCTCGCCGCCTCCAGCACGAGGCGTAGCGGCAGTTCGCCGCACTGCGCGGCCCGGCCGATCCTGGCGAGCTCACGGGCGCCGATCCCGCCGGCCTTGAGCCGGACCGGCGGGGCGGCGGCGCACACGGCGAGGACGGACGTCGCGTCGGCGGCGAAGGCCATCGAGGCGGCCGCGGCCTCCCGTTCGACGTCCGTGGCGGTGGCGGGCGCCGTCGGCACGGCGGGCGGGAGGGGTGTGAACGGGGCGTGCCAGTCGGCACCGCGCAGGGCGAGGGCCACTTCGGCGGGCATGCGCGTGGGCCCGTAGTGGTAGCGGTCCCGGATCAGCAGTCCCCGCTCCACCGCCCACTGCTCGCCGGGTGCGGAGGCGGCAGGCGGCCCCCCGAACATGATGGCGCCCAGGTGCTCGGGAACCGTACGGGCCCGCCGTGCCAGGAGTTCCCGGGTGGCCTCCGGCGCCTTGGCCGCCAGCGCCGCGACCCGGGCAGGATCACTGTGGTGGTCGATCAGCGCCGCCAGCCGCCGCTCCTTCCTGTTGCCGTCCGGCTTGATCCCGGCCTTCGCCAGCATGCGGGCGAGATCGTCGGAGTTCGCGCCCGCGAGCAGGCGTGCGAGCGGTGCGTCGAGCCCCAGCGGCGCGCGCCACGCGCCCCCCAGTGGCGCCGCCATCCGCAACCGGCCGTCGCCGCCCGGCCACACCAGCGCGCGGTCCGCCAACTCCCCCAGGGCGGCGGCCAGTCCATGGGCACGTGCACCGCCCGTCGCGTCCAGGAGGCCTGCCAGCTCCTCCTGCGACGCGTTCCCCAGCGCGGCGAGGGCTTCCGCCGCCTGGAGGCACGGCAGCGTCAGCCGGGGCAGGGCCGAGGCCACCGACGCCGGGCGCTGCAGACGGTCCGCCAGTTCGCCGACCGAACGCGGTTCCGGGGGCGAGGCGGCGTCCGGGCGCGCTGCCAGGATCCGTTCCAGGGCCGCCGTGTCGAGGCCGCGCAGCCAGGCGACCAGCGCCGACCCGTTGTTCTTACCGATGGGACACCTCACCGCTCAGCAGGGCGGCCGTACTCGCCCGGGGGTACCAGGATGGCCCATCGGCAGCGGCGCGGTGCACCGCTCCCGGAATGCGACGTCCGGGACTCGACAGTCAAATGACTGATGCTGCGTGTGCGTCGGAGCGGGAAGCATCGGTGGCGGCGGTCGGAGGGTGCCCCACCCCCGGCCGTCGGTCCCCCGATGTTCTCTTCCAAGGAATTCCCATGAGCTCCCTTCGCGCCAAGTGGCGCATGGCCGCCGTCACCGCGACGACCGCCCTGGCCGTGCTGATGTTCTCCAACGCCCCCGCGTCCGCCGCCGTGTTCGGCGAGAGCAGCACCTGGGCCAGCGAGATCGAGGACAACGTCCCGGTCCGGGCGAACGGCTTCATGGGCGAGGCCCGGGCCGTCAACGGCGATCTCATCCAGGTGTGGCGCGGGTACGACAACCCCGGCATGTACCTCTCGCTCGACCACGGCCGGCCGGTCCGCCTCGCGGGGGCGACCAATGCCAGCCCGCAGGTGGTCTACATGGGCGGGGCCCAGTTCGTGCTGTTCCACACCGGCACCAACGGGTTCATCTTCTACTGCGTCCTGACCGTGAACCAGGCCAACAACGGCCAGCGGTACCTGAACTTCGGCAACTGGATCCAGGTCCCGAACGGCGCCCAGACGAACGACGGCCGCCCGGTGGCCATCGCCGCGCTGCCGCACAACAACATCTCGCTGGCGTTCCACGGCGCGAACAGCAACGAGATCTGGAGCATGATCTTCAACATCCCGAACAACCTCTGGGGCGACCCGGTGCGGGTCGCCGGCGCCACGAGCAACTCCTCCCCGGCGCTGGCGTTCAGCCCCGCCAACAACCTGCTGCTGATGGCCTACCGGGGGCTCGACAACCGGGTGAACGTCATCCGCACGTACTACCAGAACAACGGCTGGTACGGGCGGAGCATCCTGGACGGCGTGCAGACCGACTCGGAGCCGGCCATCGCCATGGCGGGCTCCGGCTGGGGGCAGGTCGCCGTCCGGCAGCAGGGCACGGGCGTGCTGTACCTGGAGGACGTCCAGGACACCGGCTCGCACGGCGACTGGACCCGCGAGGCCGTCGCCTTCGCCTCGGCGTACGGCCCGCGGCTCATCATGGACGCCTACCGCGCCTACCTGGTCGCCACCAACCTGAACGGGTACGTCATGTGGAAGCAGTCCCGCCAGTACTGAGCCCGTACTGAGCCCGAACCGGGCCCGACCGGCGACCTGACACTGCCCGGGGTGGGGCGGCCCTGAACACGGCCGCCCCACCCCGGGCTCCGGCGTCCGGTCAGGCGGGGTGCGGCGCCCAGGCGGCTTCGATCATCCCGAAGACCTCGTCCACCGTGGCCGCCGGGTCGGCCGCGTCGCGGGCCAGTGAGAAGGCGTCGATCACGAAGCGGGCGACGGCCCGGCAGGCGGTGGGGGTGCGGGTCTGCCCGGGCAGGGCGGTGACGGCCGCGGCGAGGGCCGCGGCGTGGCGCAGCCGCATCGACTCCTCGTAGGCGCGCAGGGCGGGCGAGGAGTCGATCAGGCGCCAGATCGTGGCGGCGCCGTCGGCGGTGCAGTGCCGCACCATGGCGTGGATCTCGCGGCGCAGGGCGGGGATCAGCGGGTCCTCGGGGGTCCGGTCGGTGACGGCCCGGACGAGGCGCTGTTCGAAGTCCTCGTCCTGCTCGAAGACCAGGGCCTCCTTGGCGGCGAAGTGGGAGAAGACCGTGGTGACGGCGACGTCGGCCTCGGCGGCCACCTCGCGGATGCCCACGGCGTCGTAGCCGCGCTCCAGGAAGAGCCGCAGGGCGGTGTCGGCGATCTTCCGGCGGGTCGCGGCCTTCTTGCGCTCGCGGCGGCCGGTCGGCTCGGTCGCGGCGCCGGCCCCGGTGGTCCCGGTCGCGGCGATGGTCCCGGTGGTCCCGGTCGGCTCGATGGTCCCGGTCGGCTCGGTCATGCCCGTGATGCTATCAGCCATGAAAACGGAACAGTTCCAAAACCCTAACCGTTAGTGCTACGGTCGGCCGCATGGAGACCATGAAGAAGGTGCGCTACACCGAGTTCGGCGGCCCGGAGGTCCTGCGCCTGGTGGACGCCGCGCGGCCCGAGGCGGGCCCCGGCCGCATTCGGATCGCCGTACGGGCGGCGGGCGTGAACCCCGTGGACTGGCGGCTCCGGGAGGGCCAGGTGCTGGGGGCCCATCCGCTCCGACTGCCCGCCGGGGTCGGGCTGGACGCCGCCGGGGTGGTGGACCAGGTCGGGGCGGGGGTCGAGGGGGTCGAGGTCGGCGACCACGTGTTCGGCGAAGGGGTCGACACCTACGCCGAGTTCGCGGTGCTGACCGCCTGGGCGAGGATGCCCGAGGGGCTGGGCTTCGAGGAGGCGGCGGGGTACCCCTCCGTGGTGGAGACCGCGCTGCGCATCCTCCGCGAGGTCGGTGTGCAACCGGGGCAGACGCTGCTGGTCAGCGGTGCGGCCGGGGGCGTCGGTTCGGCGGTGCTGCAGATCGCCCGCGACCGCGGCATCACGGTGATCGGCACGGCCGGCGCCGCGAACCAGGACTACCTGCGCGGCCTGGGTGCGCTGGCCACCACGTACGGCGAGGGCTGGATGGAGCGGGTGCGCGGGCTCGGCCGGGTCGACGCCGCCCTGGACCTCGCCGGCAACGGTGTGATCCGCGAACTCGTCGAACTGACCGGGGATCCGAGGCGGGTGGTGTCCATCGCCGACCTCGACGCGCCCGGGCTCGGGGTCCGGTTCTCCGGCACGGCCGGAAGCGTCCCGGCGGCGCTCGCCGAGGCCGCCGACCTGATCGCCCGGGGCCGGCTGCACATCCCCGTCGACACCTCGTACCCGCTGGCCTCGGCTGCGGCGGCGCACGCCGACAGCCGGGCCGGGCACACCCGCGGGCGCCGGGTCATCGTGGTGTGAGAGCGGGCTGACGCCCCGGACCGGACCGAGCAGTGCCGGTCCGGGGCCCCGCTCGGGCCGGGGCGGGTCAGCCGTCGTTCTCCGCGGAGGGGATGTAGGCGCCGGGGACGTCGTTCGGGGCGTGGATCGCGTCCTCGCCCGGGTACGGGGTCCGCCAGTTGTGCGTCTGGTACCAGGTCAGGTGGTTCATCTGGGCCGGGTTGGCCCGGTCCGGCGCCGCGTTCGGGCCGGTCAGCTGCTGCTTGGACTTCCAGTCCTCCCACTGGGCCGCGACCTGCCGCTCGGCCGCCGGCGGGGCGACGGTCACCGGCGCCGCCGCGCCCGCGTCCGGGGCCCCGGGTACGTCGACGCCGCAGGACGGCGGGGTCTTGAGGCCGTCGGTCAGCGAGGTGCGGTTGGGCACCGCGGTGAACGGGGTGAGGTCCGGCTTGTCGGTGAAGGCGGTGGTCATCGGGCTGGCCGCGCTGTCCTTCTGGTTCATCGGGTGGATCCCGAGGATCTGCTCGATGGTGCGGACCATGGTGATCTGCGAGTAGTAGCGACTGTCGACGGCGCCGTGCTGCGCCCAGGGGCTGATGATCTGGATCGGGGCGCGGTGGCCGTCGACGTGGTCGAGGCCGGCCTGGGAGTCGTCCTCGACCACGAAGATCGCGGTGTCCTTCCAGTACTCGCTGTGCGAGATCTCCTGGACGATCCTGCCGACCGCGAGGTCGTTGTCGGCGACCTGCGCGGCCGGACTGGCCGGACCGCCGGTGTGGTCGCTGGACAGCCACAGCATGTTGAGGGCCGCCGGACCGTTCTGCTCGAAGTCCTGCTTCCAGATCTGGTAGCGGTAGAGGTCCGGCACATCGGTGTCGAACTTCGGGAAGCCGGGCACCGACACGTCGTTGAGCGAGGGGATCGGCGAGGAGGAGTTGAGCGGGTAGGCGGTGTCGTCGCCCGTCGCGTCCATGTTCTTCGAGTCGCAGTACAGGTTCTGCCAGCTCGCGCCGTCGGGCTTGGTGAGGAACTGGTGGAACTCGCCGAAGTCGCGCACGTCCTGGCCGGCCGCCTGGGCACCGGTCCACAGGAAGCCCGAGCGCTGGTGGCCCAGGGCGTCGTCCTCGGTGTCGTAGCTGCGCTCGTACTCCCCGGCCGAGGACTCGGTGTACTCCGGATTGTCCGCCTGCATCAGCCAGTTGTGGCCCTCGGCGGAGTTGGTGCCGATGTCGTAGGTGTTGTCGTAGAGCCCGAACTGCTTGGCCAGCGCCTGCTGGTTGGGCGTGACGTTGGCACCGAACTGGGCCAGCTTCGGGTCGCCGTTGCCCTTGCCGATGTCGCCGAAGACCTGGTCGTAGGTCCGGTTCTCCTTGACGATCAGGAAGACGTGCTTGATCGTCGACGGGTCGCCGATCCGGGCCGGCACCGCGACGGGCTTCGCCTTGTGCCCGTCCGCCGTCCGGACGGCGCCCTTGGTCCAGCCGTTCTGCCGGAAGACCTGGTCCGTCCGGGAGCGGATCTCCTGGTCGGACGGCAGGGTGAACTGCGTCAGGCTGGAGGTGGTGTCGTGGGTGTTGTGGGCGCCGGTGGAGTTGGGGCGGCGCGCGTCGATGCCGCGGGTGTTGGAGACGACCACCTTGGAGCCGACGGTGGTGACCTCCGCCGGGAAGTAGTCGGTGGGCAGCAGGCCGACGTAGCTCACCGGCTCCTGGGCGCCCGCGAAGCGGTAGACGGCCACCGCGTCGGCCCGGCCGAGGGTGACCAGCAGGCGTCCGTCGTCGGTGAGCGTGATCGCGGTGGGCTCGTAGCCCACCGAGGCCTCCGGCCAGGGCTTGGTGGAGATCCGCTGCACCACCTTGCCCCGTGCCGCGTCGATCACGGACACCTGGTCGGAGGAGGTGTCCGCGACGAAGACCGTCCCGCCCTTGGCGTACACGGCCGTCGGGTGCAGGCCCACCTCGATGGACCCGACGGCGGCGGAGCGGTCCGCCAGGTCGATCACACTGACGGTGCCCGTGGTGGTGGCGCCGGTGTCCGGGTCGGCCGGCACCTGGGTGCCGTAGGAGTTCAGCGTGTCGTCGTCGCCGGTGGCGGCGCGGCCGCCCTCGTTGCTGACGTACAGCTTGTACCCGACCTGGACGATGCCGCGCGGTGCGTTGCCGGTCGTCCAGCTCTGCCCGAGCGCGCCGGTGGCCGCGTTGATCTCGACCACCCGGTTCTGGCCGTTGACGGCCGCGTACACCGTCGAGCCGTCGGCCGAGAACACCAGGCCCGAGGCCAGCGCGTGCTTGGTGCCGTCGGCCGGGATGGCGACCTTCACCGGGTTCGCCAGGGAGCCGTCCGCGTTCACGGTGAACCTGGTGTAGCCGTCGAGCTGGCCGAGCCAGAGCTGCTTGCCGTCTGGTGAGTAGACCGGGGCCTCCTGGCCGACCGAGCCGTCGGTCAGGTGCAGGTCGGCGGTCTTGGCCTTGCCGGCGCGCTGCTGCACCTTGCCGGTCCTGAGGTCGACCACGACCAGCGAGGCGTCGCCGTCGGCCAGCGAGGCGGCCAGATGGGTGCCGTCCGGGCTGACCCGGGAGCCCATCAGCTTGCCGTTGTCGATGACCAGGCGGTCGCCGTACGGGGCGATGTACTGGTCGCTGGAGATCACCTGGCCGTCGGCGGTGACCTGGCCGACCTGGTCGGTGCCGAACTGGTGGGTGGTGGCGAAAGCGGTGCCCGTGGCCACGGCCACCGCCGTGATGCACGCCGTGGCCAGGGTGGCCCGGCGGCCGACCTTGCGGCCGAGGAGCACCGGGTGCTCCTTCTGGACTCGTCGACGACGCGTTACCTGCATGGCGTCAGCCCTTCGTGGTGAGTGCGCTGCGTTGATTCCGGTGTCTTCGCTGCGGGTGGTGCTTGTGGTGCACGTGGTGCCGGTGATGCGAGTGGTGCGGGTCATGCGCTCAGTGCGCTCAGTCCGTCGAGGAGTCGAGCAGGTCGATCTGGCCGTCGAACTGCCAGAGCGGGTTCGGCGCGTCCCCGGTGCCGGTGTGGACCAGGAAGTAGCCGTTGACCTCCTTCGGCCCGTCGCCGTCGGCCATCACCCGGCCGTCCGAGGCGACGTCGAGCTGGTAGACCGCCGTACCGGGGGCCTCGGTGCCGGGCAGGTGCCAGGTGACCACGCAGCGCCAGTCGTTGCCCGGGCCCTCCGGTTCGACCTGGCCGTCGCCCCGGTTGCAGTCCGCGGCCACCCGCAGGTCGGCCTCGGTCACGGCGGGGCGGTGCAACTGCTCGGTCTGCAGCCGGTACAGGTGGGCGAACACGGTGGAGACCGTCCGCTGGACCTTCGCCCGGCTGATCCCCGAGCCCGTCGAGGGCGCGGCCACCGCGACCACCCCGGTGGTCAGCGCGAGCAGCCCGGCCAGCGGCAGCACCCCGTGGGTGAGCGCGCGGCGCTTCTCGCCGTCCTCGCTGCCGTTGGTGAAGTCCCGCCGGACGAACAGCCGGTAGGCCGCCGCGGTCGCCACCACGGCCCAGACCAGGCTGACCGCGACCGCGATCAGCAGCTCCGGCAGCCGGTTCGGCTCGGCGAACAGCCCGTTCCAGGAGACGAAGGCGTAGCCGGGCAGGGCCAGCCGCAGCGGCACCGGGAGCGGCAGCGTCTGGGCGAGCTGCATCGCGACCGCGGACAGCGCGGGGACGAGCAGGCCCATCGGGGAGCGGCCCAGCACGACCGAGCCGAGCAGGCCGAGCGAGGCCAGCGCCATCGTCGGCGCCAGCGCGGCGGCCCAGGCCAGCAGGACGCCCACGGCCGCGTCGGACGGCGCCAACAGGTGCCCGTCGACGCCCACCAGCGGCTGGTTCCCCACCGCGGCGAGCCCGCCCGCCGTACCGGACGCAACCAGTCCGGCCACCAGCAGGACGATCACGGTGGCGCTCGCCAGGGTCTTGGCGAGGAAGATCCGGCGCGGCGAACGGACCGCCACCAGCAGGTGCCGCCAGGTGCCGAGCCGGTCCTCGGCGGCGAACACGTCGCCCGCGACCACCGAGGTCAGCAACGGCAGCGCCCAGGAGCCCGCGAAGCCCAGCAGCACCAGCGGGCCGGCCCACGCCGTGGCGTGCATCCAGCGGCCGAACAGGGTGTCGGAGGGCAGCGTGCCCTGCTGGGCGACGGCGGCCACGAACAGCCCGGGCAGCGCCCAACAGGCCAGCACCAGCAGGCGGATCCGCCACTGCGAGACCAGCTTCACCAGCTCGAAGCGGTACACCCGGCCCACCGGCACCCGGCGCGCCCCGGCCCCTGCCGCCGCACCACCGGCCGTCGTCTCCCCGGCCGTGACCGTGCTCATCGTCCGTCCTCCTGCTGCTCCTCGGTGAGGGCCAGGTACGCGGCCTCCAGCGGCGACACCACGGGGGCGACCTCGCGCACCCGGACGCCCTCCTGCACCAGTCCGTCCACCAGCCGCTCCACGGCCGGCCCGGTGGCGCGCACCACCAGCGCCTCCGTACCGCGCCACGCCCCGGCCCCGTCCAGCACCGTCACCCCGGCCGTCCCGACGGCCACCCGCCGCGCGGCGCCCAGGTCGGAGGTGAGCAGCCGGTGGTCGAGCGCGCGGGTGTCGGCGGCCAACCCGCCCAGCGGGCCGGAGAACCGGACCCGCCCGGTGGCGAGGATCGTCACCTCGGAGCAGAGCGACTCCAGGTCGTCCATCCGGTGGCTGGACAGCACGACGGTCACGCCGTCCTCGGCGAGCCGGCGCAGCGCCCCGTGGACGTGCTGCTGGCCCGCCGGATCCAGGCCGTTGGAGGGTTCGTCGAGCACCAGCAGCCGCGGCCGGGTGAGCAGCGCGGCCGCCAGGCCGAGCCGCTGGCGCATGCCCAGGGAGAAGCCGCGCACCCGGTCGTCGGCGACGTCCCGCAGCCCGACCTCGTACAGCACCTCGTCGATCCGGCCCGCGCCGGCGTCCTCCCCGCGCAGGGCCGCCAGCGCGGCCAGGTTCCGCCGCGCGGTCAGCGAGGGGTAGAGGCCGGGACCGTCGACGAAGCCGGCCACGCCGTCCGGTGCCGCGAGCGCCCGGCCGACCGGTCTGCCCAGCACCTCCAGCTCGCCGCCGTCGGCGACGGCCAGCCCGAGCAGCAGCCCGAGCAGGGTGGTCTTCCCCGCGCCGTTCGGCCCGGCGAGCCCGTGGATCCGCCCGGGGAGCAGCTCCAGCCCGACCCCGTCGAGCGCCACGACGTCACCGAAGCACTTCGTCAATCTCCGTGCCCGTACGGCAGGTTGCGTGTCTTCCATGGCTCCTTCTCGCAGTCCCCCAGGGAAGGTAGGGGGTTGACGTTGTGGCGTCAGGAGCGCGCGGTTGAACTCCGGGGGAACAGCAGTCCGAGGGGCCTACACGAAGGGGCACATCACCATGTCGTACGACTCCACGCCGGACACCCTCCGGCACAGCCTGCGGGTCGCCGAGCTGATGGGCGAGCTGATCAAGGAGCTGCTCGACCGCTCCGTCCGGCACGACCTGAGCAAGACCCGCGAACCGGAACGGCCGGTCTACGACGCGGTGGTGCCGCGACTGCGCGCCGCGGCCTACGGCAGCGAGGAGTACCGGGCCCTGGTCGACACGATGGGCGAGGGGCTGCGGCACCACTACGCGCACAACCGCCACCACCCGGAGCACTTCGCCGACGGGATCAACGGCATGACCCTGGTCGACCTGCTCGAAATGCTGGCGGACTGGAAGGCGGCCACCGAACGCACCCCGCACGGCGACCTCGTGGAGAGCCTGGCGATCAACCGCGAACGGTTCGGCATCGCACCGCAGCTGATGGACGTCCTGACGAACACGGCCGGCCACTTCGGGTGGCTGACCGCAGAGCCCGATCCATCCATAACCGGTCAAGGAGGTTACAACATCGAGCCGAATGACTGTGAATGATCCGGATTATCCGTGACAAACCAGGGCAGTTGAGCACCAGCGCCTTGACTGCCACGACGGCCTCGCTCAATACTCGTCACCAGTTGAACCGGTGACGCAGAGAGCAGGCGCACCGGACGGACACTCACCAGGAGGCACAGTCATGGCAGTCAGCTACACCGGAACGGTCATCGTGACGGGCGAGGGCCGCAACGGCGGGCACGTCGCCTCCAGCGACGGCAGCCTCACCACCTCGCTCGCCGTCCCGAAGGAGCTGGGCGGCGCCGGCGGCGCCACCAACCCCGAGCAGCTGTTCGCCGCCGGCTGGGGCGCCTGTCTCCTGGGCGCCGTCCGGCGCGCCGCCGCCGACCGCAAGGTCCGGCTGACCAGCACCTCCATCGCGGTCGGGACCACGCTGACCCACGGGGACGACGGGGAGTTCGGCCTGAGCGCCGTCCTCACCCTCGAACTCGGCGGCGTGGACCAGGAGACGGCCACCGAGCTGGCCCACGCGGCACACCGGATCTGCCCGTACTCCAAGGCGACCCGGGGCAACATCCCGGTGACCGTGCAGGCGACCGCGGTGACCGGCTGACGCCACCGGCACGGGTCGCGTCCGGGCCCCGACCGGACGCGCAAACGCCGAACCCCCGCCCGGTGGCCGCAGCAGCGGCCGGGGCGGGGGCGGAGGACCAGCCCTGCGGCGGGGCGTCAGTCGTCGGCACCGCCGTGCTGGCGGGCCCGGTAGGACGCGGCCTTGACCCGGTTGCCGCAGGTCCGCATGGCACACCACTCACGCCGGTGGCCGCGGGAGCGGTCCAGGTAGACCTGGGTGCACTCTGGCCGGGCACACTCCCGCAGCAGTGCGGCGTCGTCGCCGCCGAGGATCTCGACGGCCTCCCGGGCCAGGGCCGCGAGGCCCTGGGAGACGGATCCGCTCCTGGTCGCCCCGGTGGCGTGCAGGCGCAGCGTCACCGGCAGTCCGGCCGCGTGCCGGTTCAGCTCGGCGATCGCCCGGGCCGGCATCGGCTGCCCGTCCAGCCGGGCGGCCACCAGGGCGTAGATCGACTCGCGCAGGTCGACCGCGATGTCGAGGTCGGTCTCGTCGGCACCGGCGCCGCCGTCGAACATCCCGGACTCCACGAACCAGGCGTCGAGTTGCTCGGGGGCGGCCAGCTTCTCCAGCGGCGCGGCGTTGCGCCGGGCGCGCAGCGTGCCGACGAAGTCGAGGGGCAGGGTCCCGCAGGGGAAGGCGTGCATCACGTCACCATACTGACCAGTCACCGCCCCGAACGCAATGCCCGGAGCACTCCCCTGAGCCTTCCCGGGTCTCCGGGGGACTTCCCGACGGCGATGCGCCGCGTCGCCCGCTCCATCACTGTCCAGACCAGTAACGTTCCGCCCGGGTCCGGTTCCCGTACCGGCCCCGCAGCTTCCGGAGGGCAACTCATGATCGACAGGCGCAGCTTCCACAGGACCGTCGGACTCGGCGCCGGCGCGGCCGCCCTCGCGCTGGCCGGCCTGCCGGGCACGGCCGGCGCCGCCCCCGCCCCCGCACCCACCCGCGGCCGCTCCGGCCCGGCCCCGGTGGTGCCGACGATCGCCCCCGGCACCCACACCACCTTCCCGGTGCTGCGCCAGGCCACCGCCGGCGTGCTCGACGTCGGCTACGCCGAACTCGGGCCCGCCGACGGGCCGGTGGTGCTCTGCCTGCACGGCTGGCCCTACGACATCCACAGCTACCTGGACGTCGCCCCGCTGCTCGCCGACCTCGGCTACCGCGTGATCGTCCCCTACCTGCGCGGCCACGGCAGCACCCGCTTCCGCTCCGCGCGCACCGTCCGCAACGGCCAGCAGTCGGCCATCGCCCGGGACATCATCGCGCTGCTGGACGCGCTCCGGATCGACCGCGCCGTGGTCGCGGGCTTCGACTGGGGCGCACGGACCGCCGACATCCTGGCGGCCCTGTGGCCCGAGCGGGTCAAGGCCCTGGTGTCGGTGACCGGTTACCTCATCACCAACCGCGACGCCCAGCGGAACCCGATCGCACCGGTCACCGAGCACGCCTTCTGGTACCAGTACTACTTCGCCACCGACCGCGGCGAACGCGCCATGCAGGACCCGAAGCTGCGGCACGACCTCGCCCGGGAGGTCTGGCGGACCGCCTCCCCCACCTGGAACTTCGACGACGCCACCTTCGAGCGCACCGCGGCCGCCTTCGAGAACCCCGACTACGCCGCGATCGTGGTCCACAACTACCGCTGGCGGCTGAGCCTGGCCGACGGCGAGCGCCGCTACGACCACGACGAGCACCTGCTGGCCCGCAAGCCGACCATCCAGGTGCCGACCGTCACCCTCGACCCCGCGCTGGACCCGTTCACCCCCGCCCCCGGCGACGGCTCCTCGTACCGGTCCATGTTCACCGGCCCGTACGAGCACCGGACGCTGCCCGGCATCGGCCACAACCTCCCCCAGGAGGCGCCGACGGCCTTCGCCCAGGCCGTCGTCGACGCCGACCGGCTCTGACGCCGAGTCCCGCGCCTCGCGCCGGAAAAACGAACGGCGCGGGGCGAAGCGGACTGCTACGCTGGCGAACGACCTACCCCCCTACGAGGAGTGCAGCAGACATGGCGGGTGACGACGACATCTCCGGGTGAGTCCCGGGCTTCTTGACCGTTGCGGGCGCAGGGCGCCCAGTGCAGCGGTCGGAATCGTCGTACCCAGTCCCCCTGTCTCATCCGGGCCGGACTCGTCTCCGCCCGCTCACTTCCAGGTAGTCCTCCATGTCTTCTGCGTCCTCTGCGTCCTCCGCGTCCGTCGTCGGCTCCCAGCTGTCCTTCTCCTGGCCGGACGACACCCCCGTGTTCCACGACCTCTCCTTCTCCGTCGGCACCGGCCGCACCGGCCTGGTCGCGCCCAACGGCTCGGGCAAGAGCACCCTGCTCAAGCTGATCGCCGGTCAACTGCGCCCCTCCAGCGGGTCGGTGACGATCAACGGCACGGCCGCCTACCTCCCGCAGGACCTCCCGCTCACGGCCGGCCTCACGGTCGCCGAAGTGCTCGGCGTGGCCGGGGTGATCCGGGCCATCGACGCGGTGGAGTCCGGGGACGTCGCCGAGGAGCACTTCACCACCATCGGTGACGACTGGGACATCGAGGAGCGCTCCCTCGCCCAGCTCGAACGCCTCGGCCTCGGCGCGCTGCCGCTGGACCGCCGACTGGGCACCCTCAGCGGCGGCCAGGTCGTCCGACTCGGCCTCGCCGCCCAGCTGTTGAAGCGACCGGACGTCCTGCTGCTCGACGAGCCCACCAACAACCTCGACCTCGGTGCCCGGCACCGCCTGTACGACGCGCTGGAGGACTTCAACGGCTGCCTGCTGCTGGTCAGCCACGACCGCGCCCTGCTCGACCGGATGCACCGCATCGCCGAACTCGACTCGCACGAACTGCGCCTCTACGGAGGCGACTTCACCGCGTACGAGGAGGCGGTCCAGGCCGAGCGGGAGGTCGCCGAGAAGAACGTCCGCAACGCCGAGCAGGACCTCAAGCGCGAGAAGCGCGAGATGCAGCAGGCCCGGGAGCGCGCCGAACGCCGGGCCGGCAACGCCGCGCGCAACCTCAAGAACGCCGGGCTGCCCCGGATCTTCGCCGGGAACATGAAGCGCGGCGCCCAGGAGTCGGCCGGGCGCTCCGGCCAGGTGCACTCCGCCCGGGTCGACGAGGCCAAGGCCCGGCTGGACGAGGCCGGGCGCGCCGTGCGCGAGGAGCAGCGGCTCACCCTCGACCTCTCCGGGACCAGGGTGCCCAGCGGGCGCGACCTCTTCATCGGCGAGCAGCTCCAGGTCCGGCGCGACGGCAGCCCGCTGTTCGCGGACGGCGGGATCGACCTGACCGTCCGCGGCCCGGAGCGGATCGCCCTCTTCGGCGCCAACGGCGCGGGGAAGACGACCCTGCTGCGCCTGCTCGTCGGGGACCTCGCCCCGGACGAGGGCCAGGTCAAGCGCGCCGACGGCCGGGTCGCCTACCTCTCCCAGCGGCTGGACCTGCTGGACCAGGACCGCACCGTGGCGGAGAACTTCGCCGCCGCGGCGCCGGAGCGCCCCGAGGCCGAGCGGATGAACATCCTCGCCCGCTTCCTGTTCCGCGGCGCCCGCGCCCACCTGCCGGTGCGGGCGCTGTCCGGCGGCGAGCGGCTGCGCGCCACCCTGGCCTGCGTGCTGTGCGCCGAGCCCGCACCGCAGCTGCTGCTGCTCGACGAGCCGACCAACAACCTCGACCTGGTCAGCGTCGGGCAGCTGGAGGGCGCCCTCAACTCCTACCAGGGGGCGTTCCTGGTGGTGAGCCACGACGAACGCTTCCTGGCCGGCATCGGCGTCGACCGCTGGCTGCGGCTGGCGGACGGCACGCTGACCGAGACCGGCGCCCCGACCGCCTGAGGCCCGCTCCCCCGCGGCGGGGGGGGGGGGGGGGCCCGCCGCCCCCCCCCCCCCCCCCCGGGCCGTTGCCCTCCGGGCGTCGCGCACCCCCGAGGCGGCCCCAACGCGGTTCACCGCCGGGGCACCCGGGGCGCCGGCGCCCCTGCCGAGCGGAGCCTGGCCTCGGTGAGGGCGGTCAGCCGGGCCGCGCTCGGGGTCTGGTCCTCGCGGTGGCGGTCGATCAGCCGGTACTGGGTGGCGGCCCTGCTCCAGGCCTCCAGACCGGCCGGATCGGCCAGCAGCGCGGGGTTGGCGAGGTAGCGCTCGGCCATGGCGTCGGCGAGTTCCTCGATCCTCGGATCGTCCGGCTCCCAGCCCTCGGCCTCCCAGGCCCGCTGGGCCAGGTCGACGAAACCGGGGTCGTCCAGCTGTCGTTCGAGCTGGGCGAGGAAGGCGTCGAAGCCGCCGGGCACCAGCACCCGGGCGAGCACCAGCGCCTCGCGCTGCCCGGCCACGTAGTCCGGGCCGAAGCCGAGTCCGGCCATCCGGCCCAGGACGGCGCAGGCGCGGTCGGGCAGCAGGGCCCGGTCGCCCTCGGCCAGCCGGTGCAGGGTGGCGCGGCGCTCCTCCAGTTCGGCGATCCGCTCGGCCAGCCGTCGTCGGACGTCGGCCAGGGCGGCGGTGAACTCCTCGGGCCCGGCGTCGAGCAGCGGCCCGACCTCGGCCAGCGGGACCCCAGCGGTGGCCAGCGTGCGCACCTGTACCAGGCGCAGCAGGTGGTCCGAGCCGTACCGCCGGTAGCCGGAGCCGTCCCGCGGCGGCTCCGCCACCAGCCCGTGCTCGTGGTAGTGCCGCACCGTCTTCACCGAGACGCCGAGGAAGGACGCCGCCTGACCGATCGTGACTCCGCTCATCATGCGCCAAGTCTCCCGTGCGATCGGGCCCGGGCCCGGCGGCCGGCGGTCGGCCGGTCAGCCCGCCGACCCGGTCGGCCCGGCCGGCCCGGCCTGCTCGCCGCCGAACACCGCGCCCACCAGCAGCTGTTGGGCCCGCTGGAAGCCCGCGGCGACGGACATCTCCGGGTCGTCCACGAAGTTCAGACCGGCCGTCAGGACCCGGCTCCCGTCGGCGGAGCCGTACATCAGCGCCGCCGAG
Organism: Kitasatospora sp. NPDC059088; assembly: GCF_042738155.1. Taxonomy (NCBI): domain Bacteria; kingdom Bacillati; phylum Actinomycetota; class Actinomycetes; order Kitasatosporales; family Streptomycetaceae; genus Kitasatospora; species Kitasatospora sp. NPDC059088. The sequence goes on from NZ_JBHYGR010000022.1 coordinate 63,403, forward strand.
CCGACGGTGGCGCCGTTGTGGTGATAGATCGTGCCGCCGGCCGGGCCGAGGTCCTGGGCGAACAGGCCGAGGCCGTAGCCGGCCCGCTCCTCCGGGGTGCGCATCTCGGCCAGCAGCCCGGCGGGCAGCAGTCGGCCGCTCATCAGCGCGGCGAAGTAGGTGTGCAGGTCCTGGGTGGTCGAGATCATGTCGCCACCGGCCGCGACCCAGCTGGGGTCGTGCCGGGTGACGTCGACCGTGTGCTCCTGCCCGCCGTCCCGGTAGCGGTAGTAGCCGTGGTGGTGCGGCTCGGGGAGCTCGGGCGAGCTGCCCGGCGCCACGGTGCCGGTCAGCCCCAGCGGGGCCAGCACGAGCCGCCGCAGCTCCTCGGCGAACGTCCGGCCGGTGGCCCGTTCGATCACCAGCCGGGCCAGCACGTAGTTGGTGTTGGAGTAGCTCCAGCCCTCCCCCGGCGCGAACCTCGGCGCCCGGGACAGCGCCAGCCGGACCAGTTCCTCGGGCCGGTAGGTGTGGAAGCGCAGGTCCACCCAGTCCTTGCCCCGCCAGGGGACGCCGGGCTCGACCGTGCCGTCCGCCAGCAGCTCGCCGGTGTGGCTGAACACGCCGCTGGTGTGCTGGAGCAGCATCCGTACGGTGATCCGGTGGTCCAGCCCGAGTTCGGGCAGGTAGTGGTCGGCGGGGGTGTCCAGGCCGATCCGGCCCTCGGCGACCAGCAGCAGCACGGTGGTGGCGACGAAGCTCTTGGTGCTGCTGCCGATCCGGAAGTGCCCGTCGGTCAGCGCCGGGGCGTCGCCGCCCCGTTCGCGCACTCCGGCGCCGCCGGCCCAGCTGCCCCGTTCGTCGCTCACCCGCAGCTGCACGCCGAGGAAGCCGGAGCCGGCCAGCTCCTCGATCGCCCGCCGCAGTTCCGGTCGGTCCTGTCCCTGGTCGGGGTCGGCGGACCGGTCAGGGTGGGTGGTGGTCATGGGTGCTCCCCGGTGTTCGTCGTGCCCGGACCGTGGTCCGGCTGCTACGACGAATCTCCACCCTGCCCCAGGGGCGGGCTCAAGCGTGATCCGGCTCACAGCGGCGCTGCGCACCGCGCCGGGGACTGGCCGGTGACTCAGCCGGTGACCTCGATCGTCACGTCGTAACTGCGCTGGTTCGGCGTGCAGTTGAGGGCTTCGCCGCAGACGGTGCGGGAGGCGGTCAGGTGGGCCGTGCCCGCCGTGCGGGCGGTGAAGGAGGTGGTGACGGTGCCGCAGCCGCCGCCGGGGCGGCAGGAGGGGGACGGCGCGGTGGTCGGGGAGCCGAGCGGGGAGAGCACCTCGGGGGCGGAGCTGGTGGCGGCGGACCAGTACGTCCCCTGGAGTTCGACCGCGACGGTGGCCCCGACGGTCGCCTTCACCGTGGTGTGGTTGGCCTTCTCGTCGGCGGTCACGGCGGCCGGCTTGATCGTGACCAGGGCCGTGGGGGACGCCGGGGCGGGCGCGCCGGTGGAGCCGCAGCCGGTCAGGGCCAGCAGGGCGGCGGCGCAGCCGAGGGCGAGGGTGAGGGGTCTGCCGAGATTCACGGGGGTTCCTCCGGGTCGGGGTGGAAGCGGTGGTGGTTCGACGCGCGGGACGCCGGATCGGATCCCCCCGAATGCGGAAATACCGCACCGGGGCGGGCGCGAGGCCCACCCCGGTGCGTCGAGCCGAGGCGATCGTCAGGAGACGGTCACGTCGTCGTAGTAGGTGTAGGTCGGGTCACCCGGGTAGTTGTCGTCGTGGTTGCTCAGGGTGAGGGTGTACGAGTGGCCCGGGGTGACGGCGGCCGTCTTGTTGGTCCAGCTGCCGGTGGTGGTGCAGGTCTTGGCGAGGACCGTGGTGGTGGTGCCGGTGGTGTTGTCCTTCAACGTGGCGGTGGCCCAGTCGTAGGTGACCGTGTCGTCGCAGGTGTTGCTGTACCAGAAGGACAGCTTGCTGGAGCCGGTCGGGGCGGTGAAGGTCTGGGCGACGGAGGAGTCCCCGGTCGGGTTGGTGGAGCCGACCATCGCGCCGTAGCTGCCGCTGTGCGCCGCGCCCGTGGTGGCGGAGGTGGTACCGGCGGCGGTCCAGCCGCTCAGGCTGCCGGTCTCGAAGCCGCCGTTGGTGACGGCGTTGCCGCCGCCGGAGCCGCCGGACTCGGTCCAGCTGAACGTGGTGCTGCCCGCGGCGCCGGTGGTGTCGGTCGCGGTGACCGTCACGTTGGCGGTGCCGGCGGCGGTCGGGGTGCCGGAGATCAGGCCGGTCGAGGAGTTGATCGACAGGCCGGCGGGCAGGCCGGTGGCCGAGTAGGTCAGGGTCTGGCCGGAGGCCGAGTCGCTCGCGCCGATCTGCAGGCTGGCCGCCGTGCCGACGGTGCCCGACTGGTTGCCCGGGTTGGTCACCGTGACGGTGTTGGTGGTGCCGCCGCCGTGGTTCAGGATGGCGTGGGTGATGGCGCAGGAGTTGGTGTCGTTCGACCAGCTGGCCTGCTCGGCGAAGGTGCCGTAGGAGCCGAAGGAGACGTTGGCGGCGCCACCGGTCGAGCCGGGCTGGATCCAGGCGCACTCGTCCGAGTTCTCCTGGCCGTTGTACGAGCTGCCGGAGACGTGGTTGGTCCAGCCGCCGGCCGGGTTCTGGTCGGACATCATCTCGTGCCACTCGTGGCCGAGGGTCATCGTGAAGCCGTCCAGCGTGCCGGGCGAGTTGACGAAGCCGACGCCGCAGCTGCTGCCCTGGTCGATGTTGTACGGCTGGTTGGAGAAGGCGATGTCGCCGTAGGGCGAGCTGGCCGCGCCGCCGTTGAGGGTGGTGTCACCGTTCCAGTCGTGCCAGGCGCAGTACCCGGTGGTGGGGTTCTGGTAGTCGTCCGGGTTGGTGCCGTGCGGCGACAGGACGATGTAGTACGCGTCGCGGTTGGCGGCGGCCGTGGTGTTGCCGAAGTGGCCGGCGGCCTTGACGGCCTCCTGGGCCAGCTGGTTGCCGCTGGCCGAGGCGGGCGAGGCGGCCGCGTTGTCGTACCAGACGCCGGAGAGCACGCCGCCGCTCTGGTACGGGATGAAGTTGGCGTTCGACGGGCAGCTGACCGCGCCGGAGGCGACGTTGGGGCCGTCGCACCACTGGGTCAGGTCGGCCGACCAGGTCTCGCCGTTGGTGCCGATGCCCTTGAACATCTGCTGGGTGGCACCGGCCGCGCCGGCCGAGTCGCCGGAGAACTTGGCGTTGCCGTTGGCGTCGGTGCTCTGGGTGCCCCACTGGGTGCCGTAGAAGACCAAGTAGACCTTGGAGTGGCCGCTCTGCACGCCGATGCCGTCGACGCCGCCGCCGTAGGAGAGCGTCTCCTGGCCGGTGGCCGCCGCCTGGTTGTGGGCGGCCATCCACTCCTTGTACTTCTTCTGCTGCTGCTTGCCCATCACCGCGCCGTGGCGGTACGGGTGGCCGTTCTGGGGGCTCCAGGGGTTGAACTCGTTGTTGACGCTGCCCGAGGAGCTGGAGATGTCCTGGGCGGCGGCCGGTCCGGCCGCGCCGGCGAGACCGGCGGCGGCGAGCGCGATGGACGCCAGGCCGGTGAGCGCCGCGTTCTTCGCGCGCCGCATTCTGGGGGAGTGACCCATGGGGTGAGGGTGCCTCTCTGCTTACCGATCGCCCGTTGCGGCCGGGGGGCCGCGAACGATCCCTTTGTGGGGAAGGAGCAGCAGGCGGAATCCACCGAGCGCCGAATCCGGTTCTATCTTCCGGACAGCCGGAATTGACGGTCTCTCGGTGGGGCCAGCTGCTTGGGGATGAAGGAAAGCAGAGTTGATGAACGGTGGTCAACGGCTGCGGGTAAGGAAACATTAAGAACGGCGTCCGGGCAGGTGAAGGGAGTGATGGGAAGTCAATTCGCCGCCCTTCACATTCACTGAATATCGCTCGGAAGACTGTTTCGACATTCGGTGAAACGTCACCGTTTCAACATTGCAGCTTTTTCGGAACCAGCTGTCGCACAACACCCGTCACAACCGCCCGCCGGCGCTGTCCGCCGACAGCCGCTGGGCCAGGTACACCGGGACGACGGAGAGCAGCACCAGCACCGCCGCCACCACGTTCACCACCGGGGCCTGGTTGGGGCGCGCCAGGTTGGCGTAGATCCAGACCGGCAGGGTCTGGACGGTCGGACCGGCCGTGAAGGTGGTCACCACGATCTCGTCGAAGGACAGCGCGAAGGCCAGCAGGCCGCCCGCGAGCAGGGCCGACCGCACCGCCGGGAAGGTGACGTGCCGGAAGGTCTGGAAGGTGTGGGCGCCGAGGTCCGCCGAGGCCTCCTCGGCCGAGGGGGCCAGCCGGCGCAGCCGGGCGAGGACGTTGTTGAAGACCACCACCACGCAGAAGGTGGCGTGCCCGATCACCACGGTGAGCAGGCCGAAGCCGATGCCGGCCGGGCCCAGCACCGTGCGGAACGCGGCGTTGAGCGCGATGCCGGTGACGATGCCGGGCAGCGCGATCGGCAGGATCACCAGGAAGGACACCGCCTGGCGGCCGAAGAACCGGTACCGCTGGACGGCGAAGGCCGTCATGGTGCCCAGGACCAGCGCCACCAGGGTGGCCCCCGCCCCGGCCTGCAGCGAGGAGACCAGGGCGCTGCGGGCGCCCTCGGACTGCCAGGCCCGGACCCACCACTCGGTGGTGAACCCGGTCGGCGGCCAGGCGAAGGAGCGGTCCCGGTTGAACGAGTTGACCAGCACCAGCAGCAGCGGCAGGTAGACGACGGCGAGGCCGAGGAAGGTGGCCGCGCGCAGCGCGATCCGGGTGCGGCGGGAGAGGATCACGGGGGTACGCCTCCGAAGGGGTCCTACAGCGAGTCCAGGGCGCCGGTGCGGCGCACGGCGAGCAGGTAGCCGACGATCATCACCACCGGGACGCAGGACAGCGCGGCGGCCAGCGGCAGGTTGAGCGTCACGTTGTCGGCGATCGCGGTGCCCAGCACCTGGGTCTTGCCGCCGACGATCCGTACGGTGATGTAGTCGCCCAGGCTGAGCGAGAAGGTGAACACCGACCCGGCGAACACCGAGGGCAGGACCAGCGGGAGGACCACCGAGCGGAAGGTCCGCCAGGCGGAGGCGCCCAGGTCGGCGGAGGCGTCGAGCAGGTTGCCGGGCAGGTTGTCCAGTCCGGCGTAGACCGGCAGGATCATGTACGGCAGCCACAGGTAGGCGAGGACCAGGATCACCGCCGTGGTGCCGTACCCCGGGCTGGACAGCCCGAACGGGGCGCCGAGCCGGTCCAGCACGCCGCCCTGGCCGAGGATGACCCGCCAGGCGTAGGCCTTCACCAGGTAGCTGGCCCACAGCGGCGTCAGGACGGCCACCACCAGCAGCTTGCGGGTGCGCGGCCGGGCGATCCGGGCCATGTAGAAGGCCATCGGGAAGGCCACCACGGCGTCGATGACGGTGACGGCGGCGGCGATGCCGAGCGTGCGCAGGGCGATCGTCCGGTAGACCGGCTCGGTGAGGACGGTGTGGAAGTTGGCGGTGTTCCAGACCCGGACGAGGTCGTAGGTGAAGTCGTCGACCGCCCAGAAGGCCGAGAGCAGCAGGACGGCCAGCGACCCCAGGTAGGCGAGCAGCAGCCAGGCCATCGGGACGGACAGCAGCAGCGCCAGCCGCAGCCCGGCGTGCCGGTGCAGTACGGAGGCGGCCCGCCGCACGCCGCCCCGCCGCGGCTGCGGTGCCGGGGCGGGTGCGGCGGCCGTGCCGGTCGGGCCGGTCGCCGGGCCGGTCGTGCCGGTCGCGGTCATCAGCCCTTGATCTCGGTCCAGGCGGACGTCCAGGCGGCGTAGTCGGTGCAGGCCACCGTGCGGCCGTCCAGGCAGCTCTTGACCGGGGTGGTCCAGTAGTACACGTCCTTCCAGTAGGCCTCGTCGGCGGCGTGGAAGGTGGTGCAGAAGCCCTTGTCGGTGGTCAGGTCGCAGGCCTTGGAGTTGGCCGGCGCCTCGCCGAACCACTGGGCGACCTGGGCGTTCGCGGTCGGCGAGACGATCCAGTTCATCCACTGGTAGGCGCAGTTGGGGTGGGCGGCCTTGGCCGACACCATCCAGGTGTCGGACCAGCCGGTGGCGCCCTCCTTCGGCAGCACGGCCTTGACCGGCGCCTTGTCCGCCTGGGCCAGGTTGGCGATCACCTGCCAGCTGGTGCCGACCACGGTGTCCCCGGTCTTGAAGGAGTTCTCCGACTTCTGGAAGTCGCTCCAGTACTCGCCGATCGCCTTGTGCTGGGTCTTCAACAGGTCGACGGACGCCTTGAGCTGGGTCGCGTCCAGCGCGTACGGGTTGGTGATGCCGAGTTCCGGCTTCGTCTTCATCAGATAGAGCGCGGCGTCGGCGATGTAGATCGGGGAGTCGTAGGCGGTGACGTGGCCGGCGTAGGGCGCGGCGCCGTCGAAGACCACGCTCCAGGAGTCGGGGGCCGGGGTGACCTTGTCGGTGCGGTACATCAGCAGGTTGGCGCCGCGGCCGTGCGGGATGCCGTACATCTGGCCGTTCACCGAGTTCCAGGGCTGGTTCTTGAGGCCGTCGAAGACGTCCGCGTAGTTCTGCACCAGGGCGGTGTTGACGGGGGCGACATCGCCGGCGGCGATCAGTCGCAGGGTCGCGTCGCCGGAGGCCGAGACGGCGTCGTACTGGCCGGTCTTCATCAGCGAGACCATCTCGTCGGAGGTCCCGGCGATCTTCGCGTTGACCTTGCAGCCGGTCTGCTGCTCGAAGGGGTGGACCCAGTCGACGCCCTTGTCGTCCGAGCCGTCCTCGGCGTACCCGGCCCAGGCGACCAGGTTCACCTGGCCCTCCCCGGCGCCCAGGGACTGGAGCATCGGCAGCTTCGGCGGGTTCAGCCCGTGCGAGCCGTTCGCGGCGCCCGTGCCGCCGCTGCTGCTGCCGCACCCTGCGGCGAGCAGGACGGCGGCGGTGGCGGCGGCCGCGGCGCGGGCGATCAGGGGGATGCGCATGGCGGGGTGTTCCGTTCTTCGGTGAGGGGGTGGGGGTGGGTCAGGAGCCGACCCGGACGGTGTGCCGGCGCTGCCAGGCGAGGACGACCTCGGCGCCGCGGTGGCGCAGGACGTCGGCGGAGCCCTCGTCGACGTTCTGCCGGACGGCGGTCAGCCGCCCGCCGGCCTCCAGGTCGACCAGGAAGCGGGTGTGGCCGCCCGCGTAGACGACCTCGGCGACCCGCCCGGTGGCGGACAGCTCGTCCGGCCCGGCCGGGTCGTCCGGGTGCGCTATCCGGATCTTCTCCGGGCGGACGCTGAACAGCCCGGCCTCGCCCACCACCTGCTCGGCGGCCGGGCCGTCCAGCAGGTTGGAGGTGCCGACGAAGCCGGCCACGAAGGCGGTGGCCGGGTGCTCGTACACCTCGGCGGGCGGGCCGACCTGCTCGATCCGGCCCGCGTTGAACACCGCGACGCGGTCGCTCATCGTCAGGGCCTCGTCCTGGTCGTGGGTGACGAACACGAAGGTGATCCCGACCTCGCGCTGGATCCGCTTGAGCTCGGCCTGCATCTCGTGCCGCAGTTTCAGGTCGAGCGCACCGAGCGGCTCGTCCAGCAGCAGCACCTTCGGGCGGTTCACCAACGCCCTGGCCAGCGCGACGCGTTGGCGCTGGCCGCCGGAGAGCTGGGCCGGGCGGCGGCGCTCGAAGCCCTCCAGCCGGACCATGGCGAGCGCCGCACGCACCCGCTCGGCCCGTGCGGGCTTCGGCACCCGGCGGACCATCAGGCCGTAGCCGACGTTCTGCTCGATCGTCATGTGCGGGAACAGCGCGTAGTCCTGGAACACCGTGTTGACGTCCCGGTCGAACGGCGGCAGGCCGGTGACGTCGGCGCCGCCCAGCAGGACCCGGCCGGAGCTCGGGGCCTCGAAGCCGGCGATCATGCGCAGCACGGTGGTCTTCCCCGAGCCGGAGGGCCCGAGCATCGCGAAGAACTCGCCCTCGCCGATGTCCAGGTCGACGCCGTCGACCGCGCGGACCTGGCCGTCGAAGGTCTTGGCCAGCCCTTCGAGCCGGACCGCGCCGGGGGCCGGTTCCGGTCGGGGTGGACGGTCGTGGCTGCTCAACTCCGGTGGCCCTTCTGGCTGGTACGACAAGCGGACGGTACGGACGGGTTGTCGTGTCGGTTCGCACGGAACCCTAGGAAGGGATCACCCCGCCCGGCTATGGACGCCCGCACGGTCTTCCGTCGGCGAGTTGTGCGGCGCTACAGTCCGGCGCATGCCGGTGACGCTGCGCGATCTGCTTCGGGAAGAGGGCCTCGGCCTGCGACTGTGCACCGGCACGGCCGGGCTCGACCGGGTCGTGCGCTGGGTCGCGGTGACCGAACTCGCCGACCCGACGGAGTGGTTGACGGGCGGCGAGCTGCTCCTCACCACCGGCCTGCGGCAGCGCGGCGCCGCCGCGCAGACCGCCTTCGTCCAACGGGTGGCGGCCGCCGGCGCCTCGGGGATCGGCTTCGGCACCGGACTGAGCCACCCCGCCGTGCCCCGGGCCACCGTCGCCGAGGCCGAACGGCAGGGCCTGGCGGTGCTGGAGGTCCCGTACGAGACGCCGTTCATCGCGGTGAACCGGCTGGTCGCCGAACGGATCACGGCCGAGGACCACAGCGCGCAGCGGCGGCTGGTCGACCAGCACGACCTGCTGGTCCAGGCGCTGCTCGGCGGCGAGGGCCTGACCGCGCTGCTGCGGGTGCTGCGGCGGGCCACCGGCTCGGAGGTCGCCGTGGTGGACCGGCACGGGGTGGTGTTGGCCGCCAGTCCGGAGCGGTCGGAGGCGCTGTTCGCGGAGCTGCGGGCGGCCGGGCGGCCGGAGCACCTGGCCGCCGGGCGGACGGGCCCGGAGGTGCCCGGCGGCGCCGGGCCGCTGCGGCTGCCGGTCCAGGTCGACGGCGCGGTCGCGGCCTTCCTCTGCCTGCGCTCGGCGGGCCCGGCAGCGGACGTCCTCCCGTACTCCGTGCGGCTGGTCGGACTGGAGCTGGCCCGCCGTCAGGCGCATCTGGCCGGGCGGCGGGAGCTGGTCGGCCAGGTCGTCGAGGACATCGTGCGGGACGTGATCGCGCCGGCCACCGCCGAGCGCCGGCTCGCCGCGTTCGGGCTCGACCCCCGGGCCGCCCACCGGGTGGTGCTGGGCCGGCTGGCGCCGGAGGGGGCCGGGTCCGGCTCTGGGGCCGGGGCCGGGGCGCAGGCGGACGGGCGGGCCGCGGACGGACGCGGCGGGCCGGAGGCGGACCGGCGGCTCGCCCGGCTGCCCTGGCTGCCGGCGGAGCACCCCGACTCCGCCGAGCCGGTGCTCACCGCCGTCGTCAACCGGTACCTGGTGGCGGTGCTCCCCCGCTCCGCGCCGGTCGACGACCTGGTCCGGCGCCTCGGCACCGCGCTCTCCGGCCTGGACACCCGCGCGGCGGTCGGCATCGGCGGCTGCTACCGGGGCGTCGACGGGCTGCGCTGGAGCTGGTTCGAGGCCCAGGCCGCCCTCGCCAAAGGCCCCGGGGTGCACGGCGGCGACCCGCTCAACCTGCCCCGCCTGCTGCTGTCCAGCCCCGACCTGCCGTTGAAGCAGCTCGCCGCCGAGGTGCTGCGCCCGCTCACCCGCTTCGACGAGGCCAACCGCGCCGACCTGGTCACGACCCTGCACGCCTACCTGGCGGCGGACTGCTCGGTGCAGGCGGTCGCCGACCGGCTGTACGTCCACCGCAACACCGTCCGCTACCGGCTGGACCGGATCGAGCGGCTCACCGGCCGCTCCCTGGCCTCCATGCAGGACCGCTTCCAGCTCTGGCTGGCCCTGCTCGCCGCCTACCCCGAGCGCCAACCGGCCGTGCAGCCGCAGGACTGACCCCAACGCGCCGGCACCCCGCCAGCGGTGGGGACCCGATCGGGTGAGCCCGGTCCGCCGCCATCACCCGGACAGGTGACTGCCCGGTGGTGCGGGCCGGGAGCCGGGTGGCAGGGTGGGGGCGCCCGTCCGTCGGCGGGCGGCGAGGGATCGGAGCCGACCGTGGGTCCACGGCGAAGCAGGCGCAGCGGCAGTCGCGGCGGAGCGGGCCACGCGCTCGTGCTCGGTGCGGGGATCAGCGGCCTGTGTGCCGCCCGGGCCCTTTCCGGGTTCTTCGAGCACGTCACCGTCGTCGAGCGGGACACCTACCCGCAACCCCCCGACGTCCGGCGCGGCGTCCCGCAGGGGGCGCACGTCCACTCGCTCACGCCGGGCGGCGCGCAGGTCCTGGCGGAGCTCTTCCCCGGACTCGTCGAGGAGTTGGCGGCCGACGGCGGCACCCTGGCCGGGGCCCTGGACGAGCTCGACATCGTCTTCTTCGGGTCGCGCCTGCGGCAGGTGCCGCTCGGCCGGGTGCTCCAGGTGAGCCGGCCCTTCCTGGAGGACCGGCTGCGCGAGCGGGTCCGCGCGCTGCCCGGCGTCACCCTGCGGTCGGGGCTGGAGGCCACCGCCCCCATCACCGCCGACCCGATCACCGCCGGTCCGGCCCGGGTCGGCGGGGTCCGGCTGGCCCGCCCCGGCGAGCCCGACTCCGCCGAGGCCGTCCACGCGGACCTGGTCGTGGACGCGATGGGCCGCGCGGGCCGGGGCGCGGCCTGGCTGAGGTCCCTGGGGTACCGGGCGCCGTCCACGGCCCGCCTGGCCGTCGACGTCGCCTACGCCAGCCGCCGCTACCGGGTCGCCCCGGGCGCCCTGGGAGCAGCCAAGGGCGTGCTGATCGGAGCGACCACCACCCGCCCCCGCGGCGCCGTCCTCACCCAGCAGGAGCACGACGCCTGGGTGCTCTCCCTCTACGGCTTCGGCAAGGACGACCACCCGCCCCTCTCGCCGGAGCGGTTCCTCGACTTCGCCGAGGACCTGCTCCCCGCCGGGACGTCGACCGCGCTCCGCAACGCCGAGCCGATCACCGGGGTCTCCTCCTTCGCCTACCCGGCCTCCCTGCGCCGGGACTTCCACCGGCTGCGCCGGCTCCCCGACGGGCTGATCTCCACCGGCGACGCACTGTGCAGCCTCAACCCGATCTACGGCGCGGGCATGACGGTCGCCGCCCTGGAGGCCAGGGCGCTCCGCAGGTGCCTCGCCGCCGGCCCGGCCAGCCTGCCCCGGCGCTTCTACCGGGAGGCCGCCCGGGCGGTGCGGCTCCCGTGGCTGTTCTCCACCATGGCCGACCGGGCCATGCCCCAGGTCCCCGGCACCCACCCCGCCGTCGCCGGCCTGCTGGCGAGGTCCTTCCAGGCCACCATGCGCGCCGCGGCCGAGGACGCCCGGGTCGCCACCGCCGTGTGGAACGCCGTCAGCCTGACCGGCTCACCGGCCGAACTGGCGGCGCCACGGGTCATGGCCGCCGTGCTCCGGCACTGGTCTCCGGGCCCCACCCCTCGAACCGCGCCCCCACGTGGAAAGGACTGAACCCGTGCCGGACTTCGACCCGAGCGAGCGGAAGGCGTTCGTCGAACGCTGGGTGACCATGTGGGACTCCCCCACCGCCCCCGCCGACGCGATGGAGTACTACACCGAGGACGCCGTGATCGAGGACAAGGCGTTCGAGCACACCTACCGGGGCCACCGGGAGCTGCACGAGTACTTCAGCCGGGCCGGCGAGCTCTTCTCCGACATCCGTTCGGTCAGCCAGGGCGTGGTGGTCGGCCCGTCCCACGCGGTGGCCCACGTGCACTACAGCGCCACCCTCCGGGAGCCTTTCCTCTGCCTCCCGGAGTCCAGCCGCGGCAAGCGGTTCTCGCTCTACCTGATGAGCCTGCTCGAGTTCGCCGAGGACGGCCGGATCGCCCGCTCCGTGGACGCCTACGACCGGGCCGGCGTCCTGCAACAGCTCGGCGTCCTCCCCGACTCCGCCGCCGACTCCGCCGCCGCGCCGACCGCGCACGCCGCGCCCGCCACACCGTTCACCGGGACCACCCCGTCCGGCTGAGGACTTCTCCGGGGGCGGCGGAGCACGGTTCAGCCGGACACTCCGCCGGCGGCCAGGTGAGCGGCGACGTAGGGGACGGCGACGGTCTCCAGGCCGCGGTCGGTGCCGAACGCGGGGTGGACGTTGACCTCGAAGACGACGCCGCCGCTCTCCGCGGCGAGGTCCACCCCGGCGAACGACAGGCCGAGCGACTCGGCCGCGGCGACGGCGAGTTCGGCCAGGCCGGCGGGCAGGTCCCCCGGCTCCAGGCGGGTGGAGACGGCGCCTCGGCTCTCGTTGCACGGTGCGTCCGGGTCCAGCTGGACGTGCTCGACCACCCGCAGGACCCGTCCGCCGAGCACCACCACGCGGTACTGGTGGCGCCGCCCGTCGGGCCCGAAATTGCGGGCGTCACGGGCGATCAGCCAACCGGTGCCCGCACGGGCGTAGAACTCGGCCGCGGCCCGGAGCTGGGCATGGGTGGAAACGTGGAAGACGTCGGTACCGCCCATGCCGATCGTCGGGCGGGCCCAGACGTCGCGGCCCAGCCGCTCGAACGCCTCGGCGGCCTCCTCGGCGTCGGGCCGGGTGAAGGCCACGGTCGGCATGTGGGCGATGCCGTCACGGGTGAAGCACGCGACGGTCCGGTCCTTCTCGGTCGCCGCCCGCCAGGCCGCCGCGTTCGTCCCGAGGGAGCGCACGCCGGCCGCCCGCAGCCCGTGCTGGACCGTCTCGAAGTCCCGGCGCCGGTGCGGCGGGATCTCGTAGACCAGCACGGTGTCGGCACCCACGCTCACCCCGTCCGCCTCCAGCCGCGGTTCCTCGCCGTCGGTGCGGATCCGGCCGCTGCCGCCGGGGGTGAAGTGTCGCGCGTCCAGCAGGGCGGGGGCCCGGCCGGTCAGGGCGTGCACCGCGGCGACGAGGGTGTCGCGGCTGCCCTCGGTCGAGCTGTGATCGGTCATCAGGACGAGCTCGCTCGATGCCATACCGGCCATTGGACGGCCGATGCCCGCCCGGGACAAGACCGCCTCACCCGCCCGGACAGATCCGGACAGGCTCTGGCAGGCTCTGGCAGGACCAGGCAGGAGCAGGCAGGACCTGCCCGATTCCGCGACATCAACCGTCGGTTACCGCCCGGGACCAGGACGTTCTCCTACGATCGGGCCCACGACGGACGTTGAGGACGGGGTTGCCAGCCATGACCGATGAGAGCAGCGGGATCGACCGGTCGAAGCCGAGCATCGCCCGGGTCTACGACTACCTGCTGGGCGGCAAGGACAACTTCCCCGTCGACCGCGAGATCGGCGACTTCTTCCTGCGGGACCTGCCGGGCTCGGTGGCGATCGCCTTCGCCAACCGCCGGGCCCTGGTGCGGGCCGTGGGCGCGATGGCCGACGACGGCATCCGGCAGTTCATCGACATGGGCAGCGGGCTGCCGACCGCCGACAACGTGCACCAGGTCGCCCAGCGGCACGCCCCCGACGCGCACGTCGTCTACGTCGACAACGACCCTATGGTGCTGGCCCACGGCCGCGCGCTGCTCGCCACCGACGACCGCACCGCCGTGGCCCAGGCGGACCTGCGCGCGCCGGAGACGATCCGCCAGCACCCCGAGGTGCGGCGCCTGATCGACTTCGACCGGCCGGTGGGCGTCCTGTTCAGCGCCGTCCTGCACCACCTCAACGACGACGAGCGGCCCGCCGACGTGGTGCGCTGGTGGGCGGACCGGGTGGCCCCGGGCAGCCTGGTGTACGTCTCCCACTTCCGCTCCGGCGCGAACGAGGAGACCCGGCTCGCGGAGCAGAAGCTCCAGGGCAGCCTCGGCCGCGGCCGCTGGCGCACCGACGAGGAGCTGCTCGGCCTGTTCGGCGGGCTCGAACTGCTCGAACCGGGGCTGGAGTTCTGCTCCTCGTGGCGCCCGGATCCCAGGGACGGTGTCACCGGCGACCTGACGGTGTGGGAGCGGCTGATCTCCTGCGGCCTGGCCCGCAGGAACTGACGGCCGGACAGACGGCCGGACAGACGGCCGACCGGCCGCAGCGCACCGGCGCGCCGACGGCGCCCGGAGCGGGCGCCGTCGCGTTCACCACCAGAGTGATTCCATCCGACTACCGGCTCATCGGCGCGCAACCGCGCGCTCTTACCCCCTGAGGTGTCGGGCCCCGATCCTGGGCTGCGGACTCGGTCGTCATCGAACCGTGTCACCTCCGCAGGCGTGTTCCCCAGGAGAGGAAGCCCCTTCATGGCCTTCGGCATCCGGCTGTCGCACGGCTCCGCCGCCCTCGGCGCCGTCCTCCTCGCCGTCTCCGCCGTCGTTCCGCTCACCGCGACGCCGGCCCGGGCCGCGAGCCCGATCTGTCTCAGCGGTACGCTCCAGTACGACTACCAGTCGGCCGAAGCCGGCCCGGCCAAGCCCACCCAGACCAAACCGGCGCGCAGCGCGGACGCCCAGCTGTGGGGAGCCGAGAAGGTCACCGACACCGCCCACCAGCTGACCGCCGACTACCAGCTGACCAGCGCCGCCGACGGCAGCTTCAACCTCTGCTACACCCCGGCCGCCACCACCTCGATGAGCAGCCTGTGGGTGCGGTTCCGCACCGAGAGCAACCAGTACTGGAAGGTCGCCGACACCACCGGCACCCCGTACACACTGGACTCCGCCACCCAGAACAACATCGCCGCCAGCACCTCGCTGGGCACGGTCAAACCCCCGGCGGCCACCGCCCGGGCCTGGCACGCCTTCGACACCGTCAACCTGCTCTACCAGCACCGGAACAACCCCGCCACGGCCTGCTGGTCCTCGCACGAGGCGAACAACGCCTGCACCGAACTCACCGTCCGCTGGACGGCGAACTCGGCCGACGGGACGTACTACGACCTGGCCGGCACCGTCCACCTGGCCGCCGCCGACCCGGACTCCGAGCACACCGTGCTGCACGAGTCCGGCCACTTCCTGATGCACCGCCTGTACAACGGCGTGTTCCCCGCGGTGAGCAACTGCAGCCCGCACTACGTCAACCTGGTCAGCTCGGCGAGCTGCGCCTGGACCGAGGGCTTCGCCGACTCCACGGCCGCCTACCTGCTCGGCGACTACCGCTACGTCTGGCCCGACGGCAGCAGCTACCCGTTCACCTACACCACCGGCTGGAACACCGGCGACCAGGTCCAGGGCAACGTGGACGGCTCGCTGCTCGACCTGTGGAACAACGTCGACGGCGGCTGGAACGGCACCGTCGCCCTGCTGACCTCGCACGCCCCGTCGACCTTCGCCGACTACTTCAAGAACGACCGACCGCTGGGCAACCTCGCCACCACCGGCAGCGCGCTCAACTACCTGGCCGCCCACACCGTCGACTACGGGCCCAACCCGGTGGGCGACAACCAGTACCACGCCTTCACCAACGGGGGCGGCCTGGCCCTGGAGCACGCCGGGCAGTGCGCCAACTCCACCAACGTGGTCGCCGACCTCGACACCTACGACTCCACCCACGCCTCGGAGAAGTGGAAGCTGGACCCGAACGCGGACGGCACCACCCGGATCTACGACAGCTGCCCGACCCCGCTGACCCTCACCGCGCCCGCCGCGGCCAGCGGCCAGGTCACCCTCCAGGCCTTCAACTCCGCCAGCCAGTACCAGAAGTGGCAGGTCACCCAGAACGGCAGCGGCACCCTGACGATCACCAACCCGGCGACCGGCTACGTGCTCGACAGCGCCGCCGTGAGCACCGGAGCGGCCGTGGTCGTCAACGCGGCCGGCAACGCCAACACCCAGGACTGGGCCACCCTCGCCTGAGCCGCTCCCGGGCCCTGGACCACGCCCCGAGGCGCCGGGCCAAGGCCCCGGCAGCACGACCCCGGGCCCCGCGGCGACGCAGAAAGCGCGTGAGCGCGGGGCCGCGGGGCCGCGACGCGGTGA
>NZ_JBHYGR010000022.1:79237-80793 GCF_042738155.1 Kitasatospora sp. NPDC059088
GGGGGGCGCCCGCCCCCGCCGCCACCCCGGCGGGCCCGTGGGCCACGCCGGGGCGTGCGCCGGGCGGCCCCGGGGCTCCGCTACGCGGTCACTGACAGGCCTTGCGGCCGTGGTTCGCCTTCTTCTTCCGCCGGGCCTTCTTCTTGCGGGCGCGCTTGGACACCGTGCTCCTCCTGGTCCTGGGTGGGTGGACGCGGTTCAGGCGGCCCGGCCGACCAGCTGGTCGGCGAGCTTCACCAGGCGCTTCTGCGAGCGCTCCTCCTGGGCGGCCTGGGCCGTCGGCGCGGCGACGCCGCCGTCGTAGTAGGCGCCGTTGGCGATCTCGGCATCCGGCAGGCAGAGCCGGACCACGGCCGCCGCGCCCTCCGCCGCCGGTGCGCCGACCCGCCCGTAGAGCGGCAGCAGCGCCGTGTCGCACAGGCCCGGGTTGAGGCTGACGGCGGTGACGCCGGAGCCGGCCGGCGCCATCTCGGCGGTCGCCATGGTGAGCGCCAGCTGCGACTGGGCGTACGCGGCGACCCGGGAGTACTTCTTCACCCGGTGCGGGTCCGACCAGTTCATCGACGCGGTGCGGTGCAGGGAGGAGGACACGTTGACGATCCGGGCGTCCCCGGCGGCCGAGAGCGGGGCCCGGAGCAGCTTGGCCAGCAGGTGCGCGGCCAGGAAGTTGACCTGTAGCGAGAGCTCGTTGCCGTCGTCGGTCAGGGTGCAGCGCTCGGGCGCCATCACGGCGGCGTTGTTCACCAGCAGGTCCAGCGCCGGGTAGTGCTTGACGACCGTGCCGGCCAGCACCGCGACCTCCGCCAGCCGGGTGAAGTCGGCGGCCAGCTCGACGAGTTGGTCACGGCGGGCGCCGGCGGCGATCAGCCGGTCGACGGCGTCCTCCGCCTCGGCGGCGGTGCGGGCGTGCACCAGGACGTTCGCGCCCCGCCCGGCGAGCAGCCGGGCGGTCTCCCAACCGATGCCGGAGGAGGCGCCGGTGACGAGGGCGGTACGGGCGGACAGAACGGTGTCGGACATGACCCATCCAAGGGTGCTGGGCACCGGCGGGGTACGGCGACGGGGCGGCGCGCGGCCGCCCGCGCCGGGGCCGCCGGTGCGAGAAGGGGTGTGGTGCGAGAAAGGTGTACTGCGGAGACGACCGCCCGCCCCCGCCCCGGAGCCGAACGGGGCGGAGGACGGGCGGCGGTGATCGGCACGGGCTCGGCGGGACTGCGCCGGGCCCGTACGCGCGGCCGGTGACCGGCGGGAAGGAGCTCGGTACTACCGGACGGCAGTGGCGACCGCGACCGCGACGACGAACCGCGGCCGGCTATGCGGCGGGCGGTCGTGGTGGCGGGTCGAGCGGTGCATGCCGTCCATCAAAGCCCGCGCCGATGCCCGGGGCAAGCTCCGTCACCCGCCCTGACGAACTCCTGACGCCTCCCTGACGCGGGCCCGGCTGACGGCGGGCCCGGCGGCGCTCCGGGGGGTGGTGCGGGGAACTGAACGGCCCGCGCCCCGGGGGGGGGGGGGCCGGGCGTGGGTGGTTGTGAGTGGGGGGGTGTGCGGGGTTT
>NZ_JBHYGR010000022.1:80803-84258 GCF_042738155.1 Kitasatospora sp. NPDC059088
TCGACCCCCACCCCCCCCCCTGCCGGGGCCCGGGGGGGCGGGGGCCCCGGGGGGGCTCGGGGGGGGGGGGGGGCTAACCGACCGCCCGGCGCCCGGGGGGGGGGGGGCGCGGGCCTTCGGTGGTGGTTCAGTGGTGGTTCAGCGGTGATCGGTCCGGCGTCAACGGCCCTGGAGCGACCTGGCGTTGTCCCCGAAGGTCCAGCCCTTCGAGCCGTCCCAGTTGAGCGACCAGGTCATCAGGCCCTTCAAGGCGCCGCCGAAGTTGCCCCAGGCCTGGCCGACCGAGCCCGGGTCCAGGTAGCCGCCGCCGGCACCCGGCTGGGCCGGGAGGCCGGGCACCTGCTTGTCGTAGGGCACCTTGACGGTGGTGCCCTGGATGGTGAGGCCGTTGTTCAGGCAGGTGGTCTGGACGGTGAAGCCCTGCACCGTACCGGCCTGGTAGGAGTCTCCGGAGCAGCCGTACATGCTGCCGTTGTAGTACTGCATGTTCAGCCACCACAGCCGGCCGTTGTCGGCGTACTTCTTGATGATCGGCAGGTAGGCGCCCCAGATGGAGCCGTAGGTGACGCTCCCGCCGGTGACGTAAGCGGTCTCGGGGGCCATGGTGAGGCCGAAGCCGGCGGGCATCTGGGCCAGCACGCCGTCGATGATGCGCATCAGGTTGGCCTGGGAGGCGGAGGGCGTCTTGATGTCACCGCTGCCGGAGAGGCCGGTCTCGATGTCGATGTCGATCCCGTCGAAGTTGTACTTCTTGAGGATCGGGACGACGGTCGCCACGAAGCGGTCGGCGACGGTGCTGGAGCTCAGGTCGATGCCGGCGGCGGCACCGCCGATGGACATCAGGATCGTCGCCCCGGCCGCCTTGGCCTGGCACATCTCGGCGGGGGTGGAGACCTTGACGTTGGCGTCCATGCCGTCCTGCCACTGCACGGTGCCGTCGGAGAGGATCACCGGGAAGGCGGCGTTGATCACGTTGTAGCCGTGCGCGGCGATCCGGCTGTCGGTGATGGGCACCCAGCCCAGGCCCGGGTGGACGCCGTTGGCGGCGCCGTCCCAGTTCTCCCAGTAGCCCTGGAGGACCTTGCCCGTGGGCCGGGGCTTGGTCGGGCAGGTGTCGCCGCCCGGCGGGGTGGTGGGAGGCGTCGTGGGCGGGGTGGTGGGGGGCGTGGTCGGAGGCGTGGTGGGAGGCGTGGTCGGCGGGGTCGTGGGAGGCGTCGTGGGCGGCGTGGTCGGCGGGGTGGTGGGCGGCGTGGAGCTGCTGCCGCCGGGGCCGGTGAGCGACACGTCGTCCGCGTAGTAGGCGGGCTGCCCGTACCAGCCGTGCAGGTAGACCGTCACCGAGGTGGTGCCGGGCCCGGTGGTGAAGTTGACGCTGAGCTGCCCGTAGGAGGCGTTGCCGGGCGCCCAGGTGGACGGGTCGCTGCCGCCGGTGCCGCTGGCGCCCAGGTAGACGTAGCTGCCCTGGACGTAGGCGCTCAGCGTGTACGCGGAGTTGGGCTGCACGCTGATGGTCTGGGAGCACTGGGCGGTGTCCTGGCCGGTCGGCGTGGATCGGAGGGCGGCGCTACCGGAGTGCACCGGGCTGCCGACCACCGCCGCCGTGCCGGGCGAACAGGTCCAGTTGGAGAGTCCGCTCTCGAAGCCGGGGTTGGCCACCAGGTTGGGGGTCGCGGCCCCGGCGGTGACGGAGCCGGTCACCGCGATGCCGGCGCCGACCAGGGCGGCCGTCCCGGCCACGGCGAGGGAGCGGACCAGCGCGGTCGGACGGTGCTGGGCGGCCCGGGGTGTGGGCCGCGACGCGCGTTCCAGACCCGTCCGGCGCGGCTCCCCGCCGGGACGGCCGGCCTCCGGAGCGGGGTGGGAACCGCCCGACGGGCGTGGGGTTCGGGACCTCCGACGGAACATGCTGTGCTCCCTTCCGACCGGGGCGCCAGGGACGTGACCGACGCGTGGGGGCGTGACGCCCGGCCGTGGGTGAGGTGGGGGACATGTGGGGCTGTGCCGGACCGGATCGTAGGAGGGGAGCCGGAGTTGGTCAATAGGTCTGGACCATTAAGGTCTGGACCACTCACGGTTTGAGCCACCCGGACGGCCGCCCGTCCACCGCCCGTGGCGTGTCGGTCCGGGTCGCCGGGGTCCGATCGGACCAACCGCCGGCCGGCCGCGGGAACGCCCGGTCCGGCCCCGGCCCCGGGGCGGAGTGGATTTGACGCACGATCATGCCGCGGGTGACGGTTGCCGGAACCCGTTCACCACACCGCGGAATGCAGGGGTGCCAGATGCACGAGCTGATTCTCCGTCACGCCTCGGAGCAGCCGGACCGGGCGGCCTTCACCGACTCCGGCGGTGCGGTGAGCTACGGCGACCTCGCCCGCCGCACGGCCCTGGTGGCCGGCAACCTCCGGGTCGAGCGCGGCAGTCGGGTCGCGCTCCAGCTGTCCGGCGGGGTGCCCGCGATCACCGCCACCCTCGGCGTCACCCGCGCCGCCGCCGTCGGTGTGCCGATCGACCCGCGGCTCGGCGACGACGAGCTCCGGTTCCGCCTGGCCGACGGCGGCGCCGACCTGGTGGTCACCGACCGCGCCCACCTGGCGCAGGCCCGCCGGGTCGCCGGGGTCCGGGTGGTGACCGTGGACGAGCTGCTCTCCCCCACCGGCGCCCCGCCCCGCGACGACCTCGCTCCGGACGAGCCCGCCTGGCTGCACCACACCTCGGGAACGAGCGGGGACCCGAAGGGCGTGCTGTCGACGCAGCGGGCCTGGCTCCGGTCGGCCGACCACGCCTACCGGGGCCTGCTGGGCATGTCCTCCCAGGACCACCTGCTGTGGCCGCTGCCGCTGTTCCACGCCTTCGGGCACTCGATGTGCGTGGTGGGCGTGCTGGCCCTGGGCGCGAGCGCCCACGTGATGGACCGCTTCACCCCGGAGGCGGCCGCCGGGCTGCTCCGCCGGACGCCCTTCACCGCACTGGGCGGCGTGCCCGCGGTCTTCGCCCAACTCCTGGACGCCGGGGCCCCGTTGCCACCGCTCTGCCTGTCGGCCGGCGCCCCGCTGCCGGCGGAGCTGCGCGAGCGGTTCCGCCGGGTGTCCGGCCACGAGCTGCACGACGGGTACGGCAGCACGGAGGCCTCCGGGAAGGTCGCCGTCGACGGCGTCGTGCTGCCCGGGATCGAGACCCGGTTCGTCGACGGGGAGATCCGGCTGCGGTTGCCCGGCGCCGTCGACTGGCAGGCCACCGGGGACCTCGGCCGGGAGGAGGGCGGCCGGCTGGTGGTGACCGGTCGGGCGAGCGAGATCATCATCCGGGGCGGGGAGAACGTCCACCCCGCCGAGATCGAACAGGTGCTGGCCCCGGGCGCCCCGCCGCCGGGCCCCCGCCGGGGCGGGCGCCGCCCCCCCCCGGGCGGGGGGGGGGCCGCGCGGGGACCGCGGGCGGCGCGGGGGTGAGGCGGCGGG
>NZ_JBHYGR010000022.1:84268-96121 GCF_042738155.1 Kitasatospora sp. NPDC059088
CTCCCCCCGCACCCACCGCGACCCGCTGCGCGGGCGGGGGGGCGGGCGGGGGCCGCCCGCGGGGCCGCCCCCCCCGGCCCCCCCCCCGCCCGCGCCCCCCCCCCCCCGCGGCCGTGGCGGGCGAACCGGACCCGGTGCTCGGGGAGGTACCGGTCGGCTACGTCGTCGGCGCGGTGGATCCGGCGGCGGTCCTGGCCTTCTGCCGCCGGCACCTGCCCCCGCACCGGGTGCCGGCGGCGATCCGCCCGGTCAGCCGCATCCCGCAGACCTCCTCGGGCAAGCCGGCCCGGCGGCGACTGCGGTTCCAGTACGTGCTGGACCTGGTCCGCGGGGAGACCGAGGGGATCACCGGCCGGGCACCGGAGGTGGACCAGCCGTTCGCCGAGGCCGGTCTGGACTCGCTCGGCACCGTACGGCTGCGGGACCGGCTGGGCAGCGCGCTCGGGGTCTCGCTGCGCCCGTCGCTGGTGTTCGACCACCCCACGCCCCGCGCGATGGCGGACCACCTGACCAGCGGGGCCACCGACGCGCCGCCCCCCGCGCGCGGGGCCACCGAGCCGGTCGCGATCGTCGGGATGGCCTGCCGCTACCCTGGCGGGATCGCGGGCCCCGAGGACCTGTGGCGGGTGCTCGCCGCCGGCCGGGACACCGTCACGGACTTCCCCACGGACCGGGGCTGGCCCCTCGACGAGCTGTTCCACCCCGACCCCGACCACGTCGGCACCAGCTACGTCACCCGCGGCGGCTTCCTCGCCGACGCGGCCGACTTCGACGCCGCGTTCTTCCGGATGTCACCGCGGGAGGCGCTGGCCACCGACCCCCAGCACCGGCTGCTGCTGGAGACGGCCTGGGAGGCCGTCGAACGGGCGGGCATCGCCCCCGAGTCGCTGCGCGGCAGCAGCACGGGCGTGTACGTGGGCCTGATGTACGACGACTACGCCGGCCGGTTCCGGGGCACCGACCACGAGCTCCTGCCCCAGATCGCGCTGGGGTCGGCGGGCAGCATGGCCTCCGGGCGGATCGCCTACGGCCTGGGCCTGCACGGGCCGGCCCTCACCCTGGACACGGCCTGCTCCTCCTCCCTGGTGACCCTGCACCTCGCGGCGGACGCGCTGCGCGGCGGGCAGTGCGACCTGGCCCTGGCCGGGGGTGCCACGGTCATGGCGAGCCCGGACAGCTTCGTCGCGTTCAGCCGCCAGCGCGGCCTCGCCCCGGACGGGCGGGTGAAGCCGTTCTCCGCGGCCGCCGACGGCACCGTCTGGTCGGAGGGGGTGGGGCTGCTGCTCCTGGAGCGGGTCGAGGACGCGGTGCGCAACGGCCACCCGGTCCTGGCCCTGCTGCGCGGCTCGGCGGTCAACCAGGACGGGGCGTCCAACGGACTCACCGCGCCCAGCGGCCCCGCCCAGGCCGCGGTGATCCAGCAGGCGCTGGCCGACGCCGGACTGACCGGCGCCGACGTGGACGTGGTCGAGGCCCACGGCACCGGAACCGCCCTGGGCGACCCGGTCGAGGCGGCCGCGCTGCTCGCCACCTACGGCCAGGCCCGGCCGGATCCGGTGCTGGTCGGCACCGTCAAGTCCAACCTCGGGCACACCCAGGCCGCCGCCGGGGTCGCCGGGGTGATCAAGACCGTGATGGCGATGCGCCACCGGACGGTGCCCGCCACCCTGCACGTGGGCGAACCCTCCCGCGAGGTCGACTGGACCGCCGGCCGGCTCCGGCTGGTCACCGAGCCGACCCCCTGGCCGGCCCGGGACCGTCCGCGCCGTGGCGCGGTGTCGGCGTTCGGGATCTCCGGGACCAACGCGCACGTGATCGTCGAGGAGTACGAGCAGCTGCGGACGGCCTACCTCTTCCCCGGGGAGGGGGCGCAGAAGCCGGGGATGGGGCGGGAGTCGGCCGCCGGGCACCCCGTGTTCGCCGCGGCCTTCGAGGAGGCCTGCGCCCATCTGGACCCGGCGCTGCGGGAGGCCCTCGACACCGAGCTGGTGCACCGCACCGACTTCGCCCAGGCGGCCCTGTTCGCCTACGAGGTCGCGATGTTCCGTCTGCTGGAGTCCTGGGGCTACCACCCGGACGCCCTGATCGGGCACTCCGCCGGGCAGATCGCGGCCGCCCACCTGGCGGGCGTCCTGTCGCTGCCCGACGCCGCGCGGCTGGTCACCGCCCGCGGCCGGCTGCTGCTCACCGTCGGCCACGCCGTCCACTCCCCCCTGACGGACCCCCAGCTGGCGGAGTTCGCGCGGGTGGCGGAGGGCCTGACGTACCGTCCCCCGGCGATCCCGGTGATCGGCGCCCGCCCGGACGACCCGGCCCACTGGGTGCGGCACCTGCGCGAGCCGGTCCGCTTCGCCGACCAGGTGGCCGCGGTCGGGGGCGCCACCCTGGTCGAACTCGGCCCGGGCAGCACGCTGGGTGCGTTCGTCGAGGGCGTCGTCCCCACCGCCGACCCCGAGCGGGCGGCGGCCCGGCTGCGGGGCACCCGGGCCTTCCGGCGCCGGCGCTACTGGCTCGACCCCGGCGCCGAGCACCCGCTGGTCGGGTCGACCGTCGTCGTCCCCGGATCCGGCGAGGTGGTGTGCGTCGCCGACCTCAGCCCCGCCTGGCTGCTCGACCACGTCGTGGACGGGACGGCGCTGGTGCCCGCCACGGCCGTGCTGGAACTGGTCCTGCACGCCGGCGAGCGGGCCGGGTGCACCGGCATCGACGAGCTGGTGCTGCACACCGCGATGCCCCTGCCCCGGACCAGGCGGGCCGAGATCGTCGTCCGTCCCGAAGCGCCGGACGGCACCCGGGCGTTCGAGGTGTACGCGAACGGGGTCCGCTGCGCCGACGGCCGGCTCCACGCACGGCCGGCCCCGCATGTGGAGACCGGCGAGTGGCCCCCGCCGGGCGCCGAGGAACTCGACGTCGAACACGCCGACTACGGCCCGGCGTTCCGCGGGCTGAGCCGCCTGTGGCGGCGCGGCGACGAGCTCTTCGGCGAGGTCCGCGGCGACTTCCCCGACGCGGGACGGTACGCCCTGCACCCCGCCCTGTTCGACGCGGCCCTGCACCCGGCCCGGCTGCTCACCGGCGGGGTGCCGTTCGTCCTGCGCGGCGTGCACCTGCTGGCCCGGGGGGCCACGGCCCTGCGGGTCCGGATCCGGGCGGGGCGGATCGACCTGACCGACCGTACGGGCCGGCCGGTGGCGTGCGTCGAGTCGCTCACCGCGCGGGCGGCCGGCACCGGCCGGGGCGCCCTGTTCCGTCCGGAGTGGCGGCGGGTCACGGGGCAGCCGCGGGGGAAGCTGCTGGAGGTGCCGGCCGGGGACCCGCCCGCTGCCCTGGCGCTCGCGCTGCGGGAGCTGCAGGCCGACCACGAGCACCTGACCGTCCTGGTGCGGCCGGGGGACCTCGCCGGAGCCGCGGTGGCCGGGCTGGTCCGGGTCGCGCAGACCGAGCACCCCGGGCGGTTCACCCTGGCCGAGGTCGCCGACGGGGAGCCGGAGACCGTCGCCGAGCGCGCCGAGCTGGTCCCGGTGGCGGGCGGCGACTCCTTCGCCTGGCGCGGGACCGTCCTGGTCACCGGCGGCGGCGCGCTGGGACGCGCGGTCGCCGGCCACCTGCGGGCCGGGGGCGTGCGCGTCGTCGTCGCCAGTCGCAGCGGCGAGACCCGGCTGGACGTCACCGACCGGGCCGCGCTGGCCGCCCTGGTCGACTCGATCGAGGACCTGCGGGCCGTCATCCACACCGCGGGCGTCCTGGACGACGGGATCCTCACCTCGATGACCCCGGAACGCCTGGCGACCGTGTGGCGCCCGAAGGCCGAAGCGGCCCGGCACCTCCACGAGCTGACCGCGCACCGGGACCTCGACGCCTTCGTGCTGTTCTCGTCGGCGGCCGGGGTGCTCGGCCACGCCGGGCAGGCCAACTACGCGGCGGCCAACAGCTACCTGGACGAACTCGCCCGCCACCGCAAGCGCCTGGGCCTGCCCGCGCTGTCGCTGGCCTGGGGCCCGTGGACGGTCGGGATGGCGGCCGACCGGTCCGCCGGTCCCGGACTGCTGCCGCTCACCCCGGCGGAGGGCGTGGCGCTCCTGGAGGCCGCGCTGGGCACCGACGAGCCGGTCCTGGTGCCGATCGCCTTCGACCGCGCCCACGACCTCGCCCACGACCTCGCCCCCCGCCCGGAGCCGCGGCGCGCACCGGAACCGGTCCGTCCGGCGGACCTGTTGGAGCTGGTGTGCGCCGAGGTCGCCGCCGTCCTGAGCTATCCGGAGGTGGACCCGGACACCCCGGTGCCGGACCTCGGCTTCGACTCGCTGACCTCGATCGAGCTGCGCAACCGGCTGGAGGAGCGAACCGGCCTGCGGCTGCCCGCCACCGTGGTGTTCGACTCCCCCACCCCGAGGGCCCTCGCCGACCAGCTGCGCCCGCCGCCGGCCCCGGGAACGCTCGCCGACCTCTACCACCGGCTGTGCGGACTGGGCCGGCACCAGGAGGCCATGCACCTGCTCGTCTCCGCCTCCTGGGCACTGCCGTCGGCGGCGGCCTTCCCGCCGGTCGCCCCGCAGCGGCTCAGCGACGGCGCGGGCCCGGCGATCGTCTGCTTCCCCGCCTTCACCTCGCCCCCCGGGGAGTACGGTCCGCTGGCCCGGCACCTGCCCGGCCTGTGGCTGCTCCCGCACCCGGGGTACCGGGGCGGCCCGGTACCGGAGGACGTGGAGGCCCTGGTGCGGACGCACGCGGCCTCGATCGAGCGGCTCGACCGGCCGGTGGTGCTGCTGGGCCGCTCCACCGGCGGCCTGGTCGCGCAGGCCGTCGCGGAGCGGGTCGGTGCCGAGGCCGTGGTGCTGCTGGACACCCACCCCGTCCGGGACGAGGGACGGCTCACCGAGCTGGCGGCCCGCACCGCGCTCCGGCTGGACGAGCCCGCGCTCGCGGCCCTGGGCGCGTACGTGCGCGTCTTCCTCGGCCGGCCGGAGGAGACGACCGTACCGACCCTGCACCTGCGGCCCGGCGACATCCCGGGGGACCACTTCTCGGTGCTCGACCAGCACGTGGCGACGACGGCCGAGGCGATCCGGACCTGGCTCGCCCGGACGGTGGGCCCCGGACGGTGACCGGCCCAGGCCCTGTCCGACCAGGCATTGTCCGGACAGGCTCTGTCCGGTCGGCCGGACAGGGCCTGGCCGTCACCGGCGGGTCTCGATCCGCAGGTCGCCCATGGTCACCCGGCGGAGGTGGTCGCTCGCCAGCACCTCGTGCGGCTGGCCGAGGTCGACCGCGCCCGCCGCGTCCAGCCGGTCCAGCTGGGCGGCCGAGAACTCGACCGCCAGAGCGCCCAGGTTGTCCTCCAGCTGGGCCAGGGTGCGGGCACCGATCAGCGAGGTCGTCACCGCCGGGTTCCGCAGGGTCCAGGCCAGCGCCACCTGGGCCGGGGTGCGGCCCAGCTCGGCGGCGACCTCCCGGACGACCCCGACGACGGCGAGGTTGCGCTCGGTGAGCGTGCCCAGCGCGAGGTTGAGGCTCCTGCGGGTGCCGTCCCCCGCACCGGCGTCGGTCGCGGCCACGTCATCCCGGCGGTACTTGCCGCTGAGCACCCCGCCGCCCAGCGGCGAGTACGGGACCACGCCCAGGCCCAGCTCGCGGGCCATCGGGATCAGGTCGCGCTCCCCCGTGCGTTCGATCAGGCTGTACTCGATCTGCAGCGCGACCAGCGGCGACCAGCCGCGCAGGTCGGCGATCGCCTGCATCCGGGACACCTGCCAGGCCGGGGTGTTGGAGATCGCCACGTACAGCACCTTGCCCTGCCGGACCAGGTCGTCGAGCCCCCGCAGGATCTCCTCGACCGGCGTCCGGAAGTCCCAGACGTGCAGGTACAGCAGGTCGAGGTAGTCGGTGTCCAGCCTCCGCAGACTCCCCTCCACCGAGCCGAACAGCGCCTTGCGGTGCGCGCCACCGGAGTTGGGGTCGCCCGGGCGGCGCAGCGTCGAGTACTTGGTCGCCAGCACCAGGCGCTCGCGCTCCTGGTGGGCGAACTCGCCCAGCAGGCGCTCGGAGCTGCCGTCGGTGTAGGTGTCGGCGGTGTCGAGGAGGTTGCCGCCGAGCTCGACGTAACGGTCGAACAGCTTCCGGGCCTCGTCCCGTTCGGCGCCCCAGCCCCACTCGGTGCCGAAGGTCGCCGTGCCCAGGGCCAGCGGTGAGACCCGCAGGCCCGACCGGCCCAGCAGCCGGTAGTCGTCGAGGGTCAGTGCCATCAGGTTCTCCTGCGGTCGTGATCGGTTGTCGGGACCGAGTCTGTGGCGGCGGCGGGCCGGGGGTAAGGGAAGGCCCTTCCTGGGAAGGCCAGTCCCACCCTCGCGGTTGGACCGGCCATGACGACCCGAACCGTGGACACCACCCGGACCACCCGGACCACCCAGGCCACCCAGACCACCCAGGAGCTGGCCGCCTTCCTGCGGAGCCGACGCGAACGCTCCGCGCCGGACCGGCCGGACCTGCCGTCGCGCCGGAGGTCCCGGCGGACACCGGGGCTGCGCCGCGAGGAGGTCGCCGAACTCGCCGGGGTCAGCACCGACTACGTGGTCCGGCTGGAGCAGGGCCGCGGGCTGCGGCCCTCGGCGGAGGTCCTGGCCGCGCTGGCCCGGGCCCTGCGCCTGGACCCCGGCGAACGCGACTACCTCTTCGACCTGGCCGGACGGCGCCGCCCCGGCCGTACCGACGGGCCCGCCCCCGGCGCGGCGCCGTCGCTGGCCCACCTGGTCGACGAGCTCTCGCCGCTGCCGGCCATGCTGCTGGACCACCGCTACGACATCCTGGCCTGGAACCCCGAGCTGGCCCGGCTGCTCCCGGGCTTCGACACCCCGTCGCCGGTCCGGCGCAACGCGATGCGGCTCTGCCTGCTGCACCCGGCGATGCGCGGCTTCTACGCCGACCGCGAGGGTGCGCTGCGGGACGGGGTCGCCCACCTGCGGGCAGCGTGGGCCGCGCACCCGCAGGACCGGGCGCTGACCGACCTCATCGCCGAATTCACCACCCAGGACGAGGACTTCGCCCGCCTGTGGTCCGAGCGGGAGGTCCGCGTCAACGGACGCGGCCGCAAACTGCTGCGGCATCCGGTCGTCGGGGCGATCGCCGTCGACTTCGAGGTGCTGCTGCCGCTGGAGGACCCGGAGCTGCGGCTGCTGATCTACCGCGCCGCGGACGAGGAGAGCCGCGCCGCCCTGGACCGGCTGTGCGCGCGGTGACAGCGGCTCGGGGGGCGGCGGCCCGGTGACAGCGGCCCCGGGGGGCGGCGGCCCGGGGGCGGTCGGTCAGTCCCGTCGTCCGCGCAGGAGCCGGGCGCCGAGGCCCAGGCGGGTGGTGGCCGCCCCCGCACACCCGCCGATCAGGATCGCGGGCCAGGGGCCGGCCCCCAGCCCGCGGCAGACCAGCGTGGTGGCGACCAGTGCGACCAGAAGCACCGCCAGGTCCACGGCGGCGGCTCGGCGGTCCCTGCGTCCTGTCGGCGACATGTCCGCCCTTGCGTTGGAGGTGTGACCTGCGGTCGGTGACATCCAGGACCTTAAAGAGTTTGCAAAGTCCAGGCAAGTGAAGGAGGGATGAGCGGGGGCAGGGCGGGCCAGGACCGCCCCACTCCCGCAGGGGCAAGAAGTGTGATGTTCAAATGTCTGATGTTTGGCTATGGTGCTCCCATGACACGCATCAAGACACCGCGTCGGACGGCGAGCCTGTCCGCGCAACTCGTGGACAGCCTGCGCTCGCACATCGAGGCCGGCGGCTGGCCGGTGGGCACCCGGATCCCGTCGGAGCAGGCCCTCATCGAGGAACTCGGGGTCGGCCGCAGCACCCTGCGGGAGGCGATCGGGGCGCTCGTGCACCTCGGACTGCTGGAGGCCCGGGCGGGGGACGGCACCTACGTCCGCTCGTCGAGCGAGCTCCAGGCGGTCATGCTGCGCCGGGCCGGTACCGCCCAGCGCGCGAACGTCCTCGAACTGCGGACCGTACTGGAGGAGTACGCCTCGGGGGCCGCCGCCCTGCGCCGCGACGAGGAGCAGGTGCAGCAGCTGCGGGAGCTGTTGGCCGACGCCGACGCGGCCGCCGCGGGCGGGGACCTGTCGCTGGCCGGCAGCGTGGACGCGCTGTTCCACCGGGCCGTCGTGCGGGCGAGCGGGAACGGCCTGCTGATCGAGGTGTACGACCACCTCGGCACCGCGCTCACCGCCCCCCTCGGCGGCCTGCCCTGGGAGGCGGCCCACGCCGAGGAGCACGCCGGACTGCACCGGCGGCTCGTCGACGCGATCGACGGCCGGGACGAGGACGGGGCCCGCGACGCGGCCGCCGCGATCGTCCGGCTCACCCGTGACCACGAGGCCGGTGGCCGTGGAACCGGCAGCCGCACCGCCGGCGGCCACAACTCCGGTGGCCACAACTCCGGTGCGGAGGTGACGAAGTGAGCTCCCCGTCCCCCTCGGTGTCCACCGAACGCCCCACCGCCGAGGCGTCGACCCCGGACCGCACCCGCCCCGCCGTGTCGGTCGGGCTCGTCATCGGGATCTGCCTGGTCGCGGCGAACCTGCGCACCGGTCTGACCGGTGTCGGCACACTGCTCCCGGCGATCGAGCAGGACAGCGGCCTGACGTCGAGTTGGGGCGGCCTGCTGAGCACCCTCCCACTGCTGACCTTCGCCGCCACCTCCCCCCTGGTGGCCCGCGCCTCCCACCGGTTCGGCAGCGCCCGGCTGCTGGTGGCGGCGCTCGGGACGCTGGCCGTCGGGACGGTGATCCGCTCGCTCCCCTCGGTGGCCTGCCTGTTCGCCGGGACGGTGGTCCTCTCCGCCGCGATCGCCTTCGGCAACGTCCTGCTGCCCGCGCTGATCCGGCGCAACGTGCCCGCCCACCGCATCCAGGGCGTCAGCGCGCTCTACGTGACGGTCATGGGCCTCACGGCCGCGCTCTCCTCCGGGATCTCCGCGCCGCTGGCCCACAGCCTGCCGGGCAGCTGGCACACCGCGCTGGCCTGGGGCACCGCCTTCACCGTCGCCGCGTTCATCGTCTGGCTGCCCCGGCTGCGGCACGACCGCCCCGGGGCGGGCACCGGCGCGACCCACTCCCCCGCGCCCTGGCGGTCCCCGCTGGCCTGGCAGGTGAGCCTGTTCATGGGCCTGCAGTCCCTGGGCTTCTACACCGCCGTCGCCTGGCTGCCCAGCATCCTGCTCCACCAGGGCGCCGACAGCACCACGGTCGGCTGGATGCTGTTCTACTACCAGGTGATCGCGCTCGCCGCGAGCAGCGCCCTGCCGCTGCTCACCCGGGGCCACCACGACCAGCGGTGGACCGCGGCCGGGGCCTCGGTCGTCGTCGCCGCCGGCTTCGCCGTCCTGCTGTCGGCCCCGGGCCTGACCGTCGTGGCCTGCACCCTGCTCGGGCTGGGCACCGGCGTGTGCCTGGTCCTGGCGCTGAGCTTCCAGAGCGAACGCGTCGGCAGCGCCGGCGAGGCGGCCGCGCTGGCGGGCATGGCACAGTCCGTCGGCTACCTCGTGGCGGCGGCCGGCCCGCTCCTGCTCGGCATCCTGCACGACGCCACCGGCAGCTGGACGCTTCCCCTCGGGCTCCTGGCCGTCCTGAGCACCGCGATGGCGGCCGTCGGGTACGGCGCGGGCCAGGACCGCCACGTGAGGCCGCCCGCCCGCTGAGCCCGGCGCTCCCGGCTCAGAGGAGGACCACTCCCGCCACGGTCGTGGCCACCAGGACCACGATCATCACCGCGTGGTACAGCACGCCCCGCTCCGCCGAGCGCTGCCCGGCGGACCGGTCCAGCATGAACACGGCCGGATCGGCAGGATCATGATGGACCGTCAGTTCCAGGCCGTACGTCCGGGGCGGGCCCGGGAGATCGTTCCGGCAGTGCGCCGTGACGACCGTGCCGTCCCGGGTGGTGAAGGACAGCGCCGGGGTGATGGTGGTCGAGGTGTCGCCGTCCTCGTCGACGCTGACGTCCCTGAGCACCGCGACGACCCGGCCGGGCACCGCCTCCAGCGCCGCCAGCCTGGTGATCCGGTCGGCCTTCTCCCGTACCGCTCGCGGGAGCAGGACGATCCCGGCGACGGCCCACGGGCCGGCCACACCGATCAGGGCCCACGGCCACCCCCAGCGGACGGCGGCCAACGCCACCAGCCCGGCACAGACCAGGAAGAGCGCGAGGCCCGGCCGACCCAGCCCGCGGCCGGGTTCCTCGTCGGCGGGAGAGAACCGGTAGGCGTGCGGGCGGCCCGGCGGGTACCCGATGCCGAGCTCCCGGCCCTCCCACGCGACGGTGATCATCTCGCCGCGCTCGCCGTCGTTGGTGACCTCGACCTCCTCACCCGAGACCGGGTCCCGGTAGCGGACGACCACCGGGATCCCGCCCTTGCCCGAGCCACCGTGCCGGGGCTCGGTCACCCGGACGATCCGCCCCGTCAGCCGGACCTTCCGCTGGTCCGCGGTCACCCCGGCCAGCGACCTGACCAGCCCGACCAGGGCCACCACGGCCCACAGCCCGCACCAGAGCAGCAGGATCTCGTCCCACCCCATCGCACTCCTCCTCCGTCCGTACCGGTCAGCCGCCGTTGCGCCGCAGCACCTGGCCCCGGCCGTCCGCCTCCAGCGTCGCGGAGCCGCTCTCGCCGGTCACCACGATCCTGAGCGTCAGCGCGCCGGTGGTCCCGTCGGCGGTCAGCTGCCAGCTCTTCGGAGCCTTGACGCCGAGGGTGCTCCGGGCCTCCTCCACCAGGCCGGGGATCCGCTCGTAAGGAAGCGAGCGCGGATCGAACCCGGGACCCTTCCCCGCACCCGGGGCACCGGCACCCGGGACACCGTCGGCCGGGTTGAGGACCACCGTCAGCTGACGGTCCTGCACGACGACGGCGAGTGCCTGGCGCGGCTCGCCACCCGGGGTCAACGACTCGACGGCCTTGCGCAGTTCGCCCTGGTCCAGCATGGACTGCCCCGGGCCGAGGGCGACCGTGCCGGTCGCCGAGGTCACGGTGATCGTGGCGGACGAGGATTCCGAGGAGGAGGATTCCGAGGAGGAGGATTCCGAGGAGGAGGTGACGGCCGGCCGGGCCGTGCCGGTCCCGTCCTCGACCACGGCGAACAGCTCGGTGTGGAACGGCAGCAGCACGGCGCCCACGCCCAGCAGCAGGCCGAGGACGGTCAGCAGGCAACCCGCACAGCCCGGCCCGCTCTCCTCCCGCATCGCCGGGCCGGGCACCGAGTCCAACCTGGCCCCGGCCACGCGCCGTTCCCACTCCGGCGTGGGCCGCTTCACGATCCGCGCCTTCCACGGCCGGTCCGGCGGGTACTCCACCACCACGATCCCGCGCGGCCGGTAGTCGGGGAGTTCGACGAGGTTGATCTCCTGCCGGATCCCCACCCGGAACCCGGGCGCGCCGTCCGGCACCACGCTCAGCTCGAACTGCACCGGGACGTCACTGCTCTCGCCCCTGACCGCCTCCCGCTCCTCGATCAGCGCCAGCGCCCGTACCGGCACGGCCGCCGCCTCCCGGCCCCAGCGCGGCAGCGAGGCGAGGAACGCCACCAGCCCGTAGGCCGCCGGCAGTGCGAGCGACAGGACGACCAACGAGGTCCGCCCGAGCACGCAGCCGCTGACGAACCCGGCCAGCGACGCCCCGATCACGGCACCGGTGAGCAGGCCCAGGGCGAGTTTGGACGGCGTGTTCGGCGAGGGCGGTCCGCCCGCGGCTGTCGTCATGCGGCAGATTGTGCACGTCCCGGGCAACCGCCGACAGTCCCGCGGGTACCCGGAACGGTCACAAGCCGATCACAACTCCCGCACCGCCTTCCCCTCTTGACCTCGGCGGTCCCGGCG
>NZ_JBHYGR010000023.1:0-56917 GCF_042738155.1 Kitasatospora sp. NPDC059088
CAACCGCCAGCCCCCCCCCCCCCGGCGCGCCCGCCCCGCCGGCCCCCCCCCCCCCCGCCGTTTCGTCACGATTCGCCGCACGCGCCCCGTCCGTACCGCCGGACCACCGCAGGGTCCTCCTCGTCCCGGCGCATCCGGTGCGGCAGGATGTCCGGCATGACGTCGAGCGATCGTGACGAAACCGGCGGCCCGGACGGGCCCGGCGCCGCCGCAGGGCCCACCCCGGCGGCCGTCGCCACGGCCGTGCCGGCGGCCGACACCGTGGTCGTCCCGGCGGACGAGGACCGGGTGGCGGCGGCCGGCAGCGAGGTGTTCGGCGGCCCGCCCGGCCGGCGGGCGCTGCTCGGCGTCTCCTGGTGGATCCCGGTGCGGGTGCTGGCCCTGGTGGTGATCGTGGTCTCCGCGCTCGGCATGGTGCACAACCTGCCCTGCTACGACCAGGCCTGGTTCCAGCCGGGCTCGCCGCAGTACATCCACGCCTGCTACAGCGACGTCCCCCACCTGTTCTCCGGCCGCGGCTTCGCGGCCGGGCTGCACCCGTACGTGGACCGCATCCCCGGCACCACGGGGGACCTCCAGTACCTGGAGTACCCGGTGCTGACCGGCCTGTTCATGCAGGTCGCGGCCTGGCTGACGCCCGGCGGCGGCACCGAGCAGGCCCAGGAGCAGTGGTTCTGGGCGATCAACGCCGGGCTGCTGATGGCCTGTGCGGTGGTCGCCGCGGTCGCGCTCTCGCGCACCCACCGCCGCCGCCCCTGGGACGCGATGCTGTTCGCGCTCTCGCCGGTCCTGCTGCTCAACGGCACGATCAACTGGGACCTGCTCGCGGTCGCCCTGGCCGCCGTGGCGATGGCCTGGTGGTCCGGCTCCCGGCCGGGCTGGGCCGGGGTCTTCATCGGCCTGGCCACCGCGGCCAAGCTCTACCCGCTGCTGCTGATCGGCCCGCTGCTGGTGCTCTGCTGGCGGGCGGGCAAGTGGCGCGAGTTCCGGCTGCTGCTCGGCGGCGCGGTCGGGGCCTGGCTGGTGGTCAACCTGCCGATCATGCTGGCCAACTGGCAGGGCTGGTCGACCTTCTACGTGTTCAGCAAGCACCGCGGCGAGGACTACGGCTCGTTCTGGCTGATCCTGATGCAGCAGCGCGGCGTGGGGCTGGCCGACCTCGACCTCTACATCGGCGTGCTGATGGTGCTGGGCTGCGCGGCCATAGCGTGGCTCGCCCTCTCGGCGCCGCGCCGGCCGCGGTTCGCGCAGCTGGCCTTCCTGGTGGTCGCGCTGTTCGTGCTGGTCAACAAGGTGTACTCGCCGCAGTACGCGCTCTGGCTGCTGCCGCTCGCGGCGCTGGCCCGGCCGCGCTGGCGCGACCTGCTGGTCTGGCAGGCCTGCGAGGTGCTGTACACCCTGGGCATCTGGTCCCACCTGGGCTTCGTCACCGGGCCCAAGCAGCACGGCATCGGCGAGCCGTGGTACCACTTCGCGATCGCGCTGCACCTGCTCGGCACGCTCTACCTGGTCGTGCTGGTGGTCCGGGACGCCCTGTACCCGGACCGCGACCCGGTCCGCTGGGACGGCACCGACGACCCCTCCGGCGGGGTGCTGGACGGCGCGCCGGACGTGGTGACCCTGGGCGCCGCCCGGCGGCTGGAGGAGGAGCGGAGCTACGCCGGATACGCGCCGGCCGGCTCCTTCGAGCAGTGGCTGGAGGAGCCACCGGCGAAGGAACCGGCCGACGGGAAGGCGTAGCGGCCCCCAGCGGCCCGTAGCGGCCGCCGGCGGCTCCTAGCGGTCCACCACCCGGTCGAAGTGGGTGGTGGTGTGCCGGACCTGGAGGCCCAGCTCCTCGCCGATCGCGGGGGGCGCGGTCTCGCCGTCCAGGAACAGCAGCGAGACCTGCATGTGCGGCGGCTCGGCGAACCAGAGCTGCTTGCCCGCCCAGTGGAACGGCGACTTGGTCTTGTTGACCGTCGCCAGGCCGGCCCGGGCGATGCCCTTGGCGCGGGCGCCCATGCTGGCCACGTACTTGGGCGCCTCCAGGCCGATGCCGTGCGCGGTGCCGCCGGCGACCACCAGGATGTGGCCGTCGGTGGGCGCCGGGTGCTGGCGGTAGCCGTAGCGCTCGCCCTTCTTCAAGGGGGTGACGTCCAGGACCGTGGCCCGGACCTCCAGCGCGCCGTGGTCGCCCAGCCAGAGCCGGGTGCCGATCCGGGCCCGGAACACGGTGCCCGGGTAGCGCTGGGCCAGCTGTTCCATGCCGGCCGCGCCCAGGTGGCTGACGAAGACGGTGTGCACCGGGATGCCGGCCGCCAGCGCGGTGTCCACCCAGTACACGACCTCCTCGACCGGGCTGGAGCCGTCCGGCCGGTCCATCGGCAGGTGCAGGGCGAGGCCCTCGAAGGAGACGCCGTCCAGCTCGGCGGCGACGGTGCGCAGGTCGGCGGCGCTCACGCCGTGCCGGCGCATGGTGGTCATGCACTCCAGCACCACCCGGGCGCCGTGCAGCGAGCGCAGCGCGTCCACGCTGGCCACCGTGCGGATCACCCGGGAGTGCGGCAGCGGGAGCACCTCCTCGCCGACCCGGTAGGGCGTGAGCACCAGCAGCTCGCCGCCGTACCACTCGGCGGCGTCGGCCGCCTCGTACGCGGTGCCGACGGCCAGCACACCGGTGCCGAGCAGGGTCGCCTCCTCGGCCAGCCGGTGGTTGCCCAGGCCGTAGCCGTTCCCCTTGGCGACGGGCACCAGGCCGGGGAACTCGGCGAGGACGGAGCGCTGGTGGGCGCGCCAGCGTTCGGTCTCGAGGTAGAGCGACAGCGTCATCGGGGCAGCCTCCTCAGCGGCGGGACATGTAGAGGTCGAGGGCCTTGTGCAGCAGCTTGTTCAGCGGGAAGTCCCACTCGCCGAGGTACTCGGCCGCCTGGCCGCCGGTGCCGACCTTGAACTGGATCAGACCGAACAGGTGGTCGTTCTCGTCCAGGGTGTCGCTGATGCCGCGCAGGTCGTACACGCCGCCGCCGAGGGCGTAGGCGTCGCGCATCATCCGCCACTGGATCGCGTTGGACGGCTTGACCTCGCGCTTGTGGTTGGCCGAGGCGCCGTAGGAGTACCAGACGTGCTCGCCGACCACCAGCATCGTGGTCGCGGCCAGCGGCTCGCCCTCGTGGTAGGCGATGTAGAGCCGCATCCGGTTCTGGTCCTCGGCGGTGAGGGCCTGCCACATCCGCTGGAAGTAGGACAGCGGGCGCGGGGTGAACTTGTCGCGCTCGGCGGTGACCAGGTAGAGCTGGTGGAAGATCGGCAGCTCGTCGTAGCCGCCCTGGTACACCTCGACGCCGCTCTTCTCGGCCTTCTTGATGTTGCGGCGCCAGAGCTGGTTGAAGTTCTTGTGGATGTCGTCCAGCGAGCGGTTGGCCAGCGGCACCTGGAAGACGTAGCGCGGCTGGACGTCGCCGAAGCCGGCCCCGCCGTCGTCGCCCTGCAGCCAGCCGGCCTTGCGCAGCCGGTCGGCCACCTCGAAGGCGCGGGCCTCGTACCAGTCGGCCTCGACGTCGCGCAGGCGCTTGGCCTGCTTGGCGGCGATGGCCTCCTTGATGGTGGGGGCGTTCCAGCGGCGGATGACGATCGGCGGGCCCATCTTCACCGAGAACGCGCCCTGCGACTTCAGGTGGGCGAGCATCGGGGAGAGCCAGCGGTCGAGGTCGCGGTCGAACCAGTCGATGACCGGGCCCTCGGGCAGGTAGGCGAGGTAGCGCTTGACCTTCGGCAGCTGGCGGTAGAGCACCAGGCCCGCGCCGACCAGCTGGTCGGCCTCGTCGAACCAGCCGATCGACTCCGAGCGCCACTCGGCCTTCACGTCGCCCCAGGACGGCACCTGCATGTGACTCGCCGAGGCGCGGCTCCTGATGAAGGCGAGGTGCTCCTCGCGGGTGATCGTCCTCAGGCGCAGGCTCATTGCTCGGTGCTCCTCGTCGGTCGGGCTGCGGTGGGCCCAGGTTCTCGGGCTCGACCCTATCGTCCGGGGCCCGGCGGCCCGGCGCTGCGGGCACGACGGCGCCCCCGGCGGGTACCTGTCTGATGCAGATACGCGACGGGGGCGCCGAGGGTTCCTGGAGCCGGGTGTTTCAGCCCCAGAGGCCGCCGCGGGCGATGCCGAGGTAGAAGCCGATGGCGGAGGCGCCGAGCGCGATCATCAGGACGAAGCGCTCGGCGGTGGTGACCGAGACGAACATGCCCCACAGGCCGGTGACGATCCCGGCCAGGCCGGTCCACGAGGTCAGCAGGTGCAGGTTGTAGAAGAACGAGGTGGTGAAGGCGATCACACCCAGCACGGCCGTCAGGGCCACCAGGGTGTTCTCGCGGGGGTGCGGGTGGCCGTCGGTGTTCAGCGTGAGGGCGGGCATGCGGTGGACGGACTGGGCCATGAGTCCCACCTCCTGGCGTGGAGACGAACGGGCAGGAATCCCGTTCCGTCCAGATTGCGGCGGTTGGGTCCGTCTCACAACCCCTATGCGTTTTGTTCGGCCGTCCGGGTGCAGGTAGGCTGTGCCGTCTGCACTGGTGTAGTTGTGCCCCCTTGCGCCCTCTTCCGGGTGACACCCCTGGTGGGTGTACGGGGCCCGACTGTCCGACCCGGCCGCTACCGTGGGCCGGAGTCGTCACCGCACCGGTGCCGACGCTACGCACAACCCTCCTGCCACGGAGAGACCGTGGCCGCTGAGTCCAAAGGAGGTGGGTTACTCATGCGTCACTACGAGCTGATGGTCATCCTCGACCCGTCGGTCGAGGAGCGCGCTGTCTCCCCCCTGATCGAGTCCTTCCTGGCCGTCGTCCGCAACGCCGGCGGCAAGGTCGAGAAGGTCGACACCTGGGGTCGTCGCCGTCTGGCTTACGAGATCAACAAGCAGTCCGAGGGCATCTACTCGGTCATCGACCTCAAGGCCACGCCTGAGGTCGTCAAGGAGCTCGACCGCCAGATGGGCCTGAGCGAGTCGGTTCTGCGGACCAAGGTCCTGCGCCCGGACACCCACTGAGCCACTTCTGAGGCCTTCGGGTCTCGGGTAGCTCGCGTCCGCTGTTTCACGTGAAACAGCGGTGAACGGACATCTTCCCGAGAGGTCATCACCACCATGGCAGGCGAGACCGTCATCACCCTCGTCGGCAATCTCGTCGACGACCCCGAGCTGCGCTTCACCCCGTCGGGTGCGGCGGTCGCGAAGTTCCGCATCGCGTCCACCCCCCGCACCTTCGACCGTCAGACGAACGAGTGGAAGGACGGCGAGAGCCTCTTCCTCACGTGCAACGTCTGGCGGCAGCCGGCGGAGAACGTGGCCGAGTCGCTGCAGCGCGGCATGCGCGTCATCGTGCAGGGCCGACTGCGCCAGCGGTCTTACGAGACCAAGGAAGGCGAGAAGCGGACGGTCTTCGAGGTCGAGGTCGACGAGGTCGGTCCGAGCCTGCGTTCGGCGACCGCGAAGGTCACCCGGGCCAACCGGTCCGGCGCTCCCGGCGGCGGCTTCGGCGGCCAGCAGGGCGGCGGCCAGGGCGGTAACTGGGGCGGTGGCAACGGTGGCGGCCAGCAGGGCGGCGGCAGCTGGGGTGGAAACTCCGGCGGCGGCCAGTCCGGCCCCTCCGACGACCCGTGGGCGTCCAGCGCCCCGTCCGGTGGAAACCAGGGCGGCGGCGGCTGGGGAGGCGCCCCGTCCGGTGGCGGCTTCTCGGAAGAGCCCCCGTTCTAAGAGCTGACAGATTTCGTGCGGCCCGGCCGCAGGCGTCCCCGGACGCCGGTCGGGCCGTGAACCCCAAATGGAGCACACCATGGCGAAGCCGCCTGCTCGCAAGCCGAAGAAGAAGGTTTGCGTCTTCTGCAAGGACAAGGTCAACTACGTTGACTACAAGGACACGAACCTGCTGCGGAAGTACATCTCCGACCGCGGAAAGATCCGTGCCCGCCGTGTCACCGGCAACTGCACCCAGCACCAGCGTGACGTCGCCACGGCCGTGAAGAACAGCCGTGAGATGGCGCTGCTGCCCTACACCAGCACCGCGCGCTAAGAGAGGGTGACCGAGTAATGAAGATCATCCTCACGCACGAGGTTCCGGGTCTCGGCTCCGCCGGCGAGGTCGTCGAGGTCAAGGACGGCTACGCCCGCAACTTCCTGGTCCCGCGTGGCTTCGCCATCCGCTGGACCAAGGGCGGCCAGAAGGACGTCGACGCGATCCGTCGCGCCCGCAAGATCCACGCGATCCAGACCCTGGACGCGGCCAACGAGGTCAAGGGCAAGCTCGAGGGCGTCCAGGTCAAGCTGGCCGTTCGCTCGGGTGACGCCGGCCGTCTGTTCGGCTCGGTGACCCAGGCCGACGTCGTCGAGGCCATCAAGGCCGCCGGCGGCCCGGCCGTGGACAAGCGCGCCGTCGCGATCGCCTCGCCGATCAAGACCGTGGGCACCCACAAGGTCTCGGTCAAGCTGCACTCGGACGTCGTGGCCAACCTCGACGTCGCCGTCGTGGCTGCCTGAGTTCCGTAGCACCGGCCGAGGGCCGGACTCCCCCCGGGGAGTCCGGCCCTCGGGCGTTCCCGGGCCCGCTCAGTCGCGCACGGCCCCGGTGACCAGCCAGCGGCCGCCGCGGGCGCGGGCCACCAGGAAGACCGCGCGGACCAGCATGAACAGGTTCATCGCCCACCACAGCCCGGCCAGCCCGGTGCCGGTGGCCGGCACCAGGAACGCGGCCGGGGCGAACACCGCCAGGGTGGCGAGCGCCGCCCGGGCCAGGTAGGGGCCGTCCCCGGCGCCCATCAGCACGCCGTCCAGCACGAAGACCAGGCCCGCCACCGGCTGGCTCAGCGCGAGCAGCAGCAGGGCCGTGTGCAGCTGCCCCTGGACCACCGGGTCGGGGGTGAACAGCGGGACGTACAGGGGGCGGGCCAGCACCACCAGCAGGCCCAGCACCACCCCGGAGCCCAGGCCCCACTCGACCATCCGCCGGGTGGCCGCGCGGGCGCCCGGGACGTCCGAGGCGCCCAGGTAGCGGCCGATGACGGCCTGGCCGGCGATCGCGATGGCGTCCAGCGCGAAGGCCAGGAAGCTGAACAGCGTCATGGCGATCTGGTGCGCGGCGACCTGGTCGTCGCCGAGCCGGGCGGCCACCGCGGTGGCGATCATCAGCACCGCGCGCAGGCTGACCGTGCGGACCAGCAGCGGCCCGCCCGCCCTGGCCCCGGCCCGGATGCCCGCCGCGTCCGGCCGCAGCGAGGCCCGCTCCCGGCGGGCGCCGCGGACCACCACGACCAGGTAGACCGCGGCCATCCCGGTCTGGGCCAGCACGGTGCCCCAGGCCGAGCCGGCCACCCCGAGCCCGGCGCCGTACACCAGGCCGGCGTTCAGCCCGATGTTGGCGGTGAAGCCGCCGACGGCCACCAGCAGCGGCGTACGGGTGTCCTGGAGGCCGCGCAGCACGCCGGTGGCGGCCAGCACCAGCAGCATCGCCGGGATCCCCAGGGAGCTGATCCGCAGGTACGTCACGGTGTACGGCGCCGCGGTCGGCGAGGCGCCCAGCAGGTCGGCCGCCCAGGGGGCCAGCAGCAGTGTGAGCAGGACCACCGGGACGGCCAGGCCGACGGCGAGCCAGAGGCCGTCGACGCCCTGCTGGACGGCGCCCCGGCGGTCCCCGGCGCCGATCCGGCGGGCCACCGCGGCGGTGGTGGCGTAGGCGAGGAAGACGAACACCCCGGTGGCGGTGGTGAGGGCGGCGGAGGCGACGCCGACCCCGGCGAGCTGGGGGGTGCCGAGGTGGCCGACGATCGCGGAGTCGGCCATCAGGAACAGCGGTTCGGCGACCAGGGCGCCGAAGGCGGGCACCGCCAGGGCGAGGATCTCGCGGTCGTGGCCGCGTCGGTCGTGGCCGCGGCCGGTGGGGCTGCGTCTGGAGGGCTCGGCGGGGGCGGTGCTCATGCGCTCCAGGGTACTCATCCACAGGTAAGAGGCCAATGGCCAGTTCGGTCGTTACTCGAAACTGCGAGCGGTGTGCTCCGTCCGGTCCGCGCCCACGGCTGTTCGGCGGTGTGTGAAGAATTTCTCATGCACAGGCCCCGGAAGAGGTAATCGCAGGTCAACAGGTTGACGATGGATCGATCGTCCGGTTATCCACAGGAGCTTCCACAGGGGTGTCCACAGCTTTGCGGCAGTTCTCCACAGCCCGGGGCCGCTCGTCCACACCCCCTGTGGATAACCGCCTTGGCGCGAGGGCGTCCGGCGCCTTAGCGTGGGCCCTCCACCCGACACTCCCACCGGCCCCGGCGTCCGATTTGTCGGGGCCGTGGCGTACAAAGAGGAGCGGCTCCGCTCCACCCAGCCACCGGCAAGGCCCGCTCCAACTTCGCACCACTCGCTGATCGGGGAACACGCGTGACCGGCCCCCAGTACGACGACCACGACGCCCCGCCGCCGGAGGAGGACTGGCAGACCGCCGAGGACCCCTTCCCGGCCGGCGCCTTCGACGACGCCCCCTTCCCGGACGGTCCCGGCGACCGGCTGCCGGTCTCCCGCAACCGCGGCGGCCAGGGTGGCGGCGGCGGTCAGGGCGGCAACCGGGGCGAGGGCTTCCGCAAGGGCGGCGGCGACTTCAACGGCAGGGGCGGCAAGAACGGCAAGGGCGGCGGCCGGGACGACCGCAGGGACGACGAGGGCCACGGCGGCGTCGACGGCTTCGAACGCGTCCCCCCGCAGGACCTCGCGGCAGAGCAGTCCGTGCTGGGCGGCATGCTGCTCTCCAAGGACGCCATCGCCGACGTGGTCGAGGTGCTCAAGCCGGCCGACTACTACCGGCCCGCGCACGAGATGGTGCACGGCGCGATCCTCGACCTGTACGCCCGCGGCGAGCCGGCCGACCCGATCACCGTGGCCGGCGAGCTCACCAAGCGCGGCGAGCTCCAGCGCGTCGGCGGCGCCGCCTACCTGCACACCCTGGTCAACTCCGTCCCGACCGCGGCCAACGCCGAGTACTACGCCCAGATCGTCGCCGAGCGCGGGGTGCTGCGCCGCCTGGTCGAGGCCGGCACCCGGATCGCCGGCATGGGCTACGCCGCCGAGGGCGACGTGGACGAGATCGTCAACGCCGCCCAGGCGGAGATCTACGCCGTCACCGAGCAGCGCACCAACGAGGACTACGCGCCGCTCGCCGACATCATGGAGGGCGCCCTCGACGAGATCGAGGCGATCGGCTCCCGCAACGGCCAGATGTCCGGCGTGCCGACCGGCTTCGCCGACTTCGACGCGCTCACCAACGGGCTGCACCCCGGCCAGATGATCGTCATCGCGGCCCGCCCCGCGATGGGCAAGTCCACCCTGGCGCTGGACTTCGCCCGGGCCTGCTCGATCCACCACAAGCTGCCGAGCGTGATCTTCTCGCTCGAAATGGGCCGCAACGAGATCGCCATGCGCCTGCTCTCCGCCGAGGCCAGGGTCGCGCTGCACCACATGCGCTCCGGGAACATGACGGACGACGACTGGACGCGGGTCGCCCGCCGGATGCCGGACGTCAGCGAGGCGCCGTTGTTCATCGACGACTCGCCGAACCTGTCGATGATGGAGATCCGCGCCAAGTGCCGCCGGCTCAAGCAGCGCAACGACATCAAGCTGATCGTCATCGACTACCTCCAGCTGATGCAGTCCGGCGGCTCCCGCCGGGCCGAGAACCGCCAGCAGGAGGTCTCGGACATGTCCCGTAACCTCAAGCTGCTGGCCAAGGAGCTGGAAGTGCCGGTCATCGCGCTGTCCCAGCTGAACCGTGGTCCCGAGCAGCGCACCGACAAGCGGCCGATGGTCTCCGACCTGCGCGAGTCCGGCTCGATCGAGCAGGACGCCGACATGGTCATCCTGCTGCACCGCGAGGACGCCTACGAGAAGGAGTCCCCGCGCGCGGGCGAGGCCGACCTGATCGTCGCCAAGCACCGTAACGGTCCGACCGCGACCATCACCGTCGCCTTCCAGGGCCACTACTCGCGCTTCGTCGACATGACCCGGGACTGACGCCCGGGGCGGGGCGGCCGGTGCGGTCGGGGTGGCCGGTCAGAACCAGGACAGGCAGTG
This sequence comes from Kitasatospora sp. NPDC059088, assembly GCF_042738155.1. NCBI lineage: Bacteria > Bacillati > Actinomycetota > Actinomycetes > Kitasatosporales > Streptomycetaceae > Kitasatospora > Kitasatospora sp. NPDC059088. The sequence goes on from NZ_JBHYGR010000023.1 coordinate 10,077, forward strand.
CGGCGGGCGCTCGGTGCGGAACAGGGCGTCGGCGAGGGCGACCGCCTCCGGGCGGTGGGCCCGGACGTGTCCGGCCCGCACCAGCGTGCCCACGGGGGTGCCGCCGAGGTAGACCGCGCCCAGGTCCCGCACGTCCAGCGTGAGGTCGGGCTCCCGGTCGGTCGGGACGCACACGGCCTCGCCGCCCCGGACGGTCAGCAGGTGGCGGGCGCGCTCGCCGAGGAACGGGTCGTCCACGTCGAGGACGAGCTCGCCGTCGGCGGACCAGCCGCGCGCGGTCAGCGCCCGGGGGACGTCCAGCAGCCGGACCCAGAGCCACTCGCTGCTGTTGCCCACCTGGGCGGCGCCGAAGTCCGCGAGCTGCCAGCGCAGCGGGTGCTCGGCCGGGAAGTGCTTGAAGACGACCTGGTCGACCAGGTCGTGCCCGAGCAGGAACCGGGCCAGGGCCGAGGTGACGGCTTCGTCGACGGCGACGGTCTCGTCCACCGTCAGGGTGTCCCCGTCCAGGGAGTAGCTGGCGTAGCCGTCCGGAGTGCCGGCGGCGTCGCGGTGGACGGCGATGTAGCGCGGCGCCGCGGCGACCGGGGGCTGCCCGGCGCCCAGGGCCCACCAGCGGTGCGGGCGGGACAGCGCGCCGGGCCGGGCGCGGCGGTAGCGGTCGTAGACCTCCTCCAGGAGGTCCCGGCAGTCGGCGCGCCGCAGCAGCTCGACCGAGCCGGTGTCCGTGCCCCCGCCGGCCCGCGGGGCGGTGAAGGCGGCCCGGTGGCGCGGCACCGTCAGCCGCCCGGTGTACGTCGCCGGGCCGTAGCCGAACCGGCCGTAGATCGCGGGCTCGGAGGCCAGCAGCACGGACAGGAACTCCCCGCGGGCCCGCAGGTCGGCGAGCTGGCGCCGCATCATCGCGGTCAGTACGCCCCGGCGGCGGTGGGTGGGCAGGACGCCGACGAAGCTCACTCCGGAGACCGGGGTGAGCGCCCCGCCGGGCAGGGTGAGCTCGAAGGAGTACGCGGCGGCGGTGCCGACCGGACGCCCGTCGTCCGTCACCGCGAGCAGGCCGCGCTCCGGTTCGATCGCCGACCACCAGACCCCGCTGCCGTCCTCGGCCCGGGCCTCCGGGAAGCGGCCGAACGCGGCGTGGACGGTGTCGACGAAGACGTCGAGGTCCTTCTCGGTCGTGGAACGGATCTCCATCGCTGCTGCGCCCTCCCCTGGGTACGGCCCACGGTGCGCGGGCCGCCGACAGTCCAGCCGTGACCGGTGGGCGGAGCAAACGAATTTCGCCCGGCCGTGGCCTGAGCGGGTCCGGGGGCGGGGCGGGTCCGGGGGCGGATCAGACGGTGACGGTGGCCCGGAAGAGGGTGCCGGGGGTGCCGGAGAGGCGGGTCGGGGTGCCGGTGGCGGGGAGGAAGGCGGACTGGCCGCGGGCGAGGTCCAGTACGGCGCCGTCGGCGGCGGTGAGCCGGACGGCGCCCTCGGTGCAGAGCAGGATCTGCGGGGTGCGGCCGTCGATCTCCCGCTGCACGCCGTCCAGTTGGAAGCGGGACAGCCGGAACTCGTCGATCGGGACGGGGTAGAGCCGCTCGCCGGGGGTGCCCTCGACCGGGACGGGGTGCACCACCTCGGGGGCGCCGGGCTCGAAGAGCACGACCTTCAACAGTTCCGGGACGTCGATGTGCTTGGGGGTGAGGCCGGCCCGCAGCACGTTGTCCGAGTTGGCCTGGAGCTCCACGCAGACGCCGGACAGGTAGGCGTGCGGCACCCCGGCGCCCAGGTAGAGCGCCTCGCCGGCCCGCAGCCGGACGTGGTTGAGCAGCAGGCCGGCGATCACGCCGCGGTCGTCCGGGAAGTCCTTCGCGATCCGGGCGTACGGGGCGTGCGGGCCGTCCGGGTCGGTGCCGGCCAGCGCGGCGACGGTCTCCCGGACGGTCCGTGCGGCGGTCTCGTCGTCCAGGGTGAGCAGGGTGGCCAGGGTGCGGCGCAGCGCCTCGGCCTCGGCCTCGGGGCCGCCGTCCTCGCCGACCGCCAGCAGTGCGATCAGCGGGTCCAGCCCGGGCACCCCGAGGGCGGCCATCAGCTGCGCCGCCCCGGCGGGCCGGCGGAAGCCGCACAGGCCCTCGAAGTCGCCGAGCGCGCACACCATTTCGGGCTTGTGGTTGTCGTCGCGGTAGCTCCGCTCCGGGGCGTCCGGCGCGATGCCGAGGGCGTTCTCGGCGGCGAAGCCGGCCCGGGCCTGGTCCGGTGTGGGGTGGGCCTGGATGGACAGCGGGATGCCGGCGGCGAGCACCTTGAACAGGAACGGCAGGCTCGGCCCGAACCGGGCCACGCTCGCCGCGCCGAGCTCGCCCTCGGGGTCGGCCGCGATCAGCTCGTCCAGTCGGCGCGGGCCTTCGCCGCGGTCGGCCCGGGACGGGTCGCCGGGGTGGGCGCCCATCCACAGCTCGGCCTGCGGTTCGCCGGTCGGCTCCTGGCCGAGCAACTCGGGCAGGGCCGTGAGCGACCCCCAGGCGTACGGGCGGACGGTGTTGACGAGCCTGTCCATGCGCGCGGTCCTACTCCTTCGCTGACGGGGCTGCCCCGGACGTCCCGGGTCCGGGCCGGCGGTGCGGGCCCGGCGGTGCGGGCGGTCCGGGCCCGGGCAAGGGCATCGACCCTAGCTGACCTGGGTCGCCCGCGGGGAAACGGTGGGCATCAGGGGGGAGTGCCGTGGTCCGACCAGCGGTTCCCGGGCGCGGTAGTAGAATGCCAGGACGCAGTAGTATCCGCCCCCCGCAGCATTCTCCACCGTGGTCATCCCGTCGGCGGGCTGTCGGCGGGGCCGCGTTCCAGAGTGCGGGCGACGGTGTTCTGACACTCCCCGCCATCGGCCGAGAGGTTTGTACGTGACCGTGAACCAGCAGAGTTTTGCTGATCTCGGCAGGGTCCTGGTGATCATCCCGACCTACAACGAGGCGGAGAACGTCGAGCGGATCGTCGGCCGGGTCCGTGCCGCGGTGCCCGAGGCGCACGTGCTGGTCGCCGACGACAACAGCCCCGACGGCACCGGCGAGCTGGCGGACAAGCTGGCCGCCGAGGACGGCAACGTCCACGTCCTGCACCGCAAGGGCAAGGAGGGCCTGGGCGCCGCCTACCTCGCGGGCTTCCGCTGGGGCATCGACAACGGCTACGACGTCCTGGTCGAGATGGACGCGGACGGCTCGCACCAGCCCGAGGAGCTGGACCGGCTGCTGGGCGCGCTGCGCGGCGCCGACCTGGTGCTCGGCTCGCGCTGGGTGCCGGGCGGCCGGGTGGTGAACTGGCCGAAGTCGCGCCTGCTGCTCTCCCGCGGCGGCTCGACCTACTCGCGGCTGATGCTGGGCGTGCCGATCCGGGACGTCACCGGCGGCTACCGGGCCTTCCGCAAGGAGACCCTGCTGGGCCTGGGCATGGACGAGGTGGCCTCGGCCGGCTACTGCTTCCAGGTCGACCTGGCCTGGCGCACGGTGAAGGCCGGCTTCAAGGTCGCCGAGGTGCCGATCACCTTCGTCGAGCGCGAGCTCGGGGCCTCCAAGATGAGCCGCGGCATCGTGGTCGAGGCGCTCTGGCGGGTGACCTCCTGGGGTGTCGCCGACCGGGTGTCCCGGGCGCGCGGCGGTGCCGCGAAGGGCTGAGCCGCCCCCGATCGTGCGAAGGGCCCGTCTGCCGGGATACGGCGGACGGGCCCTTCGTCGTACCCGGGGGCGACCGGCTGTCTAGGCCGGCCGGTCAGCAGCCGCCCCGGAGGGCGCTCTCCGGCAGGTAGCGGTCGGCCCAGACGGCCAGCTCGTTGAGGGCCGGTTTCAGGGCGACGCCGCCCTCGGTGAGCCGGTAGCTGACCCGCAGCGGCGGGCCGGGGTCGACCTCGCGGACGACCAGCCCGGCCTCGGTCAGTTCGGTCAGCCGGTCGGAGAGCATCCGCTCGCTGATGCCCGGTACGGCGCGGCGCAGCTCGGAGAAGTAGGCCGGTCCGCCGTTGTTGAGCACGCCCAGCAGCATGCCGGTCCAGCGCTTGCCGAGCAGGGTGAACACCCGGTTGAGGGCCAGGTCGACGTTGGCGCAGCCGCCGCGGACGGCAGGGGCGGCGCACGCGTCGACCGCGGTCGGTACTGCGTCGGTCACTACCTCGGGCTCGGCCATGGATCCAGCGTACTCGACCGGGCACTAGTGACTGCGGAAAAGTAAGCTGCTACCTTAGTTGCAGCTGCAATGGAAAAGGCAGCTACTAATTCTCTGGAGGACCGCCATGCCCACGCTCCTGCACATCGACTCCTCGGCGCTCACCGACGGCTCCGTCTCCCGCGAGGTCACGGCCGCCTTCCGGGCCGCCTGGGAGGCCGAGCACCCCGGCGGCACGGTGGTCCACCACGACCTCGCCGCCGACCCGATGCCGCACCTGGACGCCGCCGGCATCACCGCCGGATACCTCCCGGCCGAGGCGCGCACCGCCGAGCAGGCCGCCGCCTTCGCGCTGCGCGAGCGGCTGATCGTCGAGCTGGAGACCGCCGACGCCGTGCTGATCGGCGCTCCGATGTACAACTTCACGATCCCGTCGACCCTCAAGGCCTGGCTGGACCAGGTGGTCCTGATGGGCCGCACCGCCGGCGAGCAGCCCTCCGCCAAGGGCACCCCGGTCACCGTGGTCGCCTCCCGCGGCGGCTCGTACGGCCCCGGCGCCCCGCGCGAGCCGTTCGAGTTCGTCATCACCTACCTGGAGAAGGTGCTGGCCGGCGGGCTCGGGCTGGAGGTCGACTTCATCGTCCCGGAGTTCACCATGGCGGCGAGCGTCCCGGCGCTGGCCGAGTTCGTCCCGGTCGCCGCCGAGTCCAAGGCCAAGGCCCTGGAACTGGCCGCCGCCCGGGGCAAGGAGCTCGCCGCCCGGGCCGCGGTGTGACGTGCGCCCGAAGGCGCGTCCCACCGGGCGCGCCTTCCGCGCAATCGGCGGCCGGTACTCCCATGCTGTAGGGCGCAGGAAGTCCGACCGCCGACCAGAGGGAGCAGCCCGTGACGTCGTCCCCGCCCGAGGAGAGCGCCGGCGCGGAACGGGTGGACGCCGAGCCCGTCGCGGCCGGACTCCCCGACGACGCCGGGCGGACCGCCCGACCGCTGGAGGTCTCCGTCTTCACCGGGCCCGAGTCGTCCTTCTTCGCCACCTCCACGCTGATCCTCGGCGAGCAGACCGCGATCCTCGTCGACGCCCAGCTCACCCGCAGCGCCGGGCGCGAACTGGCCGAATGGGTCGCGGGCAAGGGCCGTCGGCTGCTCGCCGTCGTGGTCACCCACCAGCACCCGGACCACTACTTCGGGGCCGAGGAGGTGCTGAGGCTCTTCCCGGACGCCCAGCTGCTGGCCGCCCCGGCGGTGGTCGAGGGCATCCGGCGCACCGTCGCGGCCAAGGTCGCCCAGTGGAAGCCGGTCTACGGCGACGACATCCCGGACCACCCGCTGGTGCCCGCCCCGCTGCTGCCGCAGCCGCTGATGCTCGACCGCCAGGTCATCCCGGTGCTGCTGCTCGGCCAGGCCGACTGCGGGGAGTCCACGGTCGTCCACGTGCCGAGCATCCGGACCGTGATCGCCGGGGACTTCGTCTGCAACGGCACCCACGTGTGGACCGCCGACACCACCCCGGCCCAGCGCACCACCTGGGGCCACAACCTCGGCCGGATCGCCGACCTCGGCGTGGACCGGGTGATCGCCGGGCACCGCGCCCCCGACCAGGGCGACGACGCGGCCCGGGTGCTCGCCTTCACCGGGGAGTACCTGCGGGACTTCGACCGGCTGCTCGCCGAGCACCCGGACGACCCGGAGGCGCTGGTCACGGCGATGAACGAGCGGTACGGGGAGCTGACCCTGCCGTCCTTCCTGGACCTGGGGGCGGCCGCCAACACCGCCCGGTCCGCCGCCGCTCCGGCGGTCGGGGCCGAGGACGGGGCCGAGGGTGAGGACGAAGAGGGGACGGCCGGGGACGGCCCGGACGGGGCCGACCGGTAGGGCGGGATACTGGCGGCATGACGACGCCGTACGACGTGATCGTTCCGGCGGGCGGCGCGGCCCGGAGGCTGGGCGGCGTCGACAAACCCGGCCTGACCGTCGGCGAGTCCACCCTGCTGGACCGGGTGCTCGCCGCCTGCACCGGTGCCCGGAGCACCGTGGTGGTCGGCCCCGCCCGGCCCACCGCGCGCCCGGGCGTCCGCTGGACCAGGGAGCAGCCGCCCGGCGGCGGGCCGGTCGCCGCCGTCGCGGCCGGGCTCGACCTGGTCACCGCGGACACCGTGCTGCTGCTCGCCGCCGACCTGCCCTTCCTGGACCGCCGTACGGTGGACCGGCTGGTCGCCGCCCTCGACCGGGCCGGACCGCACGCCGACGCCGCCGTACTGGTCGACGCGGGCGGCCGCGACCAGCCGCTCGCCGCCGCCTACCGCACCGCCCCGCTGCGCGCCGCGCTCGCCGGGCTCGGCGACCCGGCCGGGCAGCCGCTGCGCAGCCTGGTCGGCGGGCTGCCCGGGCTGCGGGTCGCCGACACCGACAACGTCGCGTACGACTGCGACACCTGGGAGGACCTGGAACGGGCCCGGGAGCGGGAGAAGTCCTGACCGGCGGCCGGGCGCTGAGCGGGCCTCACCGGGCCGGGCCGCCGGTCGTGAGGGGAACGACGCGCCCCGCACACGGGGTGAACACCTCGGGGAAACCGCCGATCGGGCAGCATGGGCGCATGGAGCGCACGCTGGAAGACTGGATCGCCGAGGTCAAGGCCGACCTGGGCATCGACCTGGACGTGGACGTCCGGGGACTGCTCGACCTGGCCCGGGTGGTCGCGCACGGGGTGGCCCGGCCCGCCGCGCCGCTGACCGCCTTCCTGATCGGCTACGCGGCCGCGCAGCAGGGCGGCGGGGCGGAGGCCGTGGCCGAGGCCTCCCGGCGGACCGCGGCGCTCGCCGAGCGGTGGAGTCCGGCCGACGGCCCGGGGGAGCCGTGAGCGAGGTCGGATGGACCACCGTGACCGTTCCCGCCACCGGCCCCGGCGTGCTGAGCTGGTCGCGCGCCCGGGAGGCCGCGCGCCGGGCCGGGCTGCGGCCGCTGCCGGTGATCGGGCTGCCGCTGGCCGAGGCGCTCGGGCACGTCCTCGCCGAACCGCTCGGCGCGCTCACCGACCTGCCCGCCTTCGACACCTCCGCGATGGACGGCTGGGCGGTCGCCGGGCCGGGGCCCTGGAAGGTCACCGGCCGGGTGCTGGCCGGCCGCACCGAGGTGGCGCCGCTGGCCGACGGCGGCGCCGTCGAGATCGCCACCGGCGCCCAACTGCCGCCCGGCGCCACCGCCGTACTGCGCCGCGAACACGGCCGTGCGGACGGCGCGCTGCTGCGCGACACCGGCCCCCAGCAGCTGACCACCGGCCAGGACGTCCGCCCGCGCGGCCAGGAGTGCCGCCGGGGCGAGGAGTTGCTGCCCGCGGGGACGGTGGTCGGGCCGGCCGTGCTCGGCCTGGCCGCCGCCTGCGGCCACGACCGGCTCGCCGTGCGCCGTCGGCCGGCGGTCCAACTGCTGGTGCTCGGCGACGAGTTGCTCGACACCGGGATCCCCGGACCCGGACTGGTCCGGGACGCGCTCGGCCCGCTGCTGCCGCCCTGGCTGCGGGCGGCCGGCGCCGACGTGACCGAGGTCCGCTGCGTCCAGGACGACTTCGGGCTGCTGCGGGACGCCCTGCGGCACTCCACCGCCGACGTCGTGGTCACCACCGGCGGGACGGCCGCCGGTCCGGTGGACTTCCTGCACCGGGCGCTCGCCGAGGCCGGCGCCCGACTGCTGGTGGACGGCGTGGCCGTCCGCCCCGGACACCCCATGCTGTTGGCCGAACTCAGCGGCGGGCGCCACCTGGTGGGCCTGCCGGGCAACCCGCTCGCCGCCGTCGCCGGCATGGTCACCCTGGCCCTGCCGCTGCTGCACGCCCGCGGTGGCCGGGCACCCGGCGCGCCCGCGCTCGCCCCGGCGGCCGTCCTGCTGCCCGGGCACCCGGTGGACACCCGGCTGCAACCGGTGCGGCGCACCGCCGAGGGCGTGGTGCCGCTCGCCTTCGACGGGCCCGCGATGCTGCGCGGCCTCGCCCGGGCCGAGGCCCTGGCCGTCGTCCCGCCCGGCGGGGCGGCCGCGGGGGAGACCGTCGAACTGGTGGAGGCACCATGAGCAGGTTGCGACGCATCTCGGCGCCGGGGACGGAGCCGTGGGCGGACGCCGGGATCGTGCTGCCCGCGCGCCGCACCGCGCCCGCCGTCCGGCAGGTCGGCTCACGGCTGCTGGTCGCGCTGGCCGTGCTGGTCGCCACCTCGGTGATCGTCTACCTCGACCGGGCCGGCTACCACGACAACGCGGGCGGCGAACTCAGCTTCCTGGACGCGGCGTACTACGCCACCGTGACGCTCTCCACCACCGGCTACGGCGACATCACCCCGTACAGCGACGGCGCGCGGCTCACCAACATCTTCGTGATCACCCCGCTGCGCGTGGTGTTCCTGATCATCCTGGTCGGCACCACGCTGGAGGTGCTCACCGAACGGACCCGCCTGCAATGGCGGTTGAACCGCTGGAGGTCCACCGTGCGCGAGCACACCGTCGTCATCGGCTTCGGGACGAAGGGGCGCAGCGCCGTCGACACCCTGCTCGGGCAGGGGGTGAAGGCGGAGGAGATCGTCGTCGTCGACCCGCAGCGCAAGGTGATCGAGCACGCCTCGCAGCACGGCCTGGTCGGGGTGGTCGGCGACGCGACCCGGACCGACACCCTGGTGCGGGCCGCCGTCCCCGCCGCGGCCCGGATCGTGGTCGCCCCGGAACGGGACGACACCGCGGTGCTGATCACCCTGACGGCACGGCAGCTGAACAAGGGCGCCACCGTGGTCGCGGCCGTCCGGGAGGACGAGAACGCACCCCTGCTGCGGCAGAGCGGCGCCGACGTCGTGGTCACCAGCTCCAGTTCGGCCGGGCGGCTGCTCGGGCTGTCGATGCTCAGCCCGCACGCCGGGGCGGTGATGGAGGACCTGCTGACGTACGGGAACGGGCTGGACGTGGTCGAGCGTCCGGTCACCCGGGCCGAGGCGGGCCACAGTCCGCGCGCGTGCGAGGAACTGGTGGTCGCGGTGGTCCGGGGCCGACGGGTGCTCAACTACACCGAGCCGGAGGCCGCCGTGCTGCAGCTCACCGACCGGGTGATCGTCATCAAGTCGGCCGCGCAGGGCGGGGCCTGAGCCCCGGAGCGCCGTGCGCCGCAGTAGGTTCGGGGCATGCATGCGATGACGATTCCCGTACCCGGCGGCCCCGAGGCACTGGTGTGGGCCGAGGTCCCCGACCCGGTGCCCGGCGAGGGCGAGGTCCTGGTCGAGGTGGCGGCCACCGCCGTCAACCGCGCCGACCTGCTCCAGCGGCAGGGCTTCTACAACCCGCCGCCCGGCGCCTCCCCCTACCCCGGACTGGAGTGCGCCGGGCGGATCGTCGCGCTCGGCCCGGGCGTGGCCGGCTGGGCCGTCGGCGACGAGGTGTGCGCGCTGCTGGCCGGCGGCGGCTACGCCCAGCGGGTCGCGGTGCCGAGCGGGCAGCTGCTGCCGCTGCCGAAGGGGCTGAGCCCGGAGCAGGCCGCCGCCCTGCCGGAGGTGGCCTGCACCGTGTGGTCCAACGTCTTCCTCACCGCGCACCTGCGGCCAGGCGAGACGGTGCTGCTGCACGGCGGCGCGAGCGGGATCGGGACGATGGCGATCCAGCTGGCCAAGGCGGTCGGCGCCCGGGTCGCGGTGACGGCCGGCAGCGCGGCGAAGCTGGCCCGGTGCACCGAGCTGGGCGCGGACATCGCGATCGACTACCGGGAGCAGGACTTCGTCGAGGTGCTCCGGGAGGCCACCGACGGGGCCGGGGCGGACGTGGTCCTGGACATCATGGGGGCCAAGTACCTGCAGCGGAACGTGGAGGCGCTGGCCGTCAACGGGCGGCTGGTGATCATCGGGCTGCAGGGCGGGGTGAAGGGCGAACTCGACCTCAACGCGCTGCTGCGCAAGCGGGCGGCGGTGATCGCCACCAACCTGCGCGGGCGGCCGCTGGCCGAGAAGGCGGCGATCGTGGCGGCGGTGCGGGAGCACGTGTGGCCGCTGGTGGAGTCCGGGGTGGTGAAGCCGGTGGTGGACCGGGTGCTGCCGCTGACGGAGGTCGGCGAGGCGCACCGGGTGCTGGAGGCGGGGGAGCAGGTCGGGAAGGTCGTGCTGACGGTCTGAGCGCGGGGCCCGGTCCGGGCGGGGGTACCGCCGCGTGTCCGAAATGCCGCGATTGTCGGACTGTGTGAGGCTGGTGCGGAGCTGTCCCGCCGCCGAACCCGCCTCCGGGCGCGGTCGGCCGTCGGAAGGACTCCGACCGTGGCCGCACCCCCGCACACCGCCCTCGGGCCGTTGCCCGCCGCGCTCCACCACCGCCCCGACCGCCGCGGTGGCGCTCCCCGCGCCGGGTGCCTCGGCGCCGGGGCACGCGCGGGCGGACGCTCCGGTGCCGGCCGGCGGGGAGCAGCGGGCGGACCGGTCCGATCCGGCAGCGCAGCCCGACAGGGTGGACACGGCGGACGGGACGGATACGGCGGACGGGACGGATGCGGCGGACGGGGCGGACCAGGCCTGGTCCGCGCCGAAGGCCGCACCGCCGCAGTACGGGGTGCCCGACCGGTCGCGCCCGGACCTCGCCGAGCTCAGGGCGCACCGCCACCACCCGGCCGCCGCCCTGGAACGGCCCGACCAGGCCGTCGAGCAGGCGCCGGACCAGGCCCCCGAGCAGGCTCCCGACCAGGCTCCCGACCTGGCCGTCGAGCAGTCGCCCGAGCAGGCCCCGGACCAGGGCGCCCAGGCCGACCGGCCGGACCCGGCCGCGGACACCCCGGACGCCCAGGACCCCGCCGCCGACCAGGACACCGTCACGACGGCTGCCCAGCCGGTGGCGGCCACGGCGGTCACCGGGGTCCTCCCCGCCCGCTGGCAGGACCCCTCCACCCTCCAGCTGCCGTTGGGCGTGGGCCTGGGGCTGATCGGCTGCGGCCTGGGGCTGGTGGGCCTGCGGCTGCGGAAGGGCTGAGCGGGCGGGCCGGTGGCGTGGAGGTTCGGTGCGGGTTCCCGGGGGACACGGCCGCGGCGAGGGGTGGGTTTCGCGGGGTGGTCGGGGAGGTGCTGTGTGCGACCGGAGTGGCGCGGGGGACGGCGCACGCGCGGGCGCGGACGGTCGGGTCGGGGCGGGAACTGAGTATCCGTACGGATTCCCGGGCGGGCCGCGGGGGCGTCCCGTCGTCACGGTTGGCGCCGGACGGCGGGACGCACGGGGGCTTCCGCCCGACCAACCCCAGTGAGAGAGAATGTTGTTCATGACGAATCCGATGAACGAGCGCTCGTCGCAGGAGCCCTTCCGGGCCGCCGGCGGGCAGTCGCAGGACGGCCAGAAGGTGCTGATCGTCGGACCGGACGGGCTGCCCGTGGGCCAGGGGTTCGCCGCGGTACCGATCGGGGGGGACGAGGACGCGGACATGCCGCGCGAGCTCCCGGTGACCGAGATGGTCGAGCAGCCCGCCAAGGTCATGCGCATCGGCAGCATGATCAAGCAGTTGCTGGAGGAGGTCCGGGCGGCGCCCCTCGACGAGGCCAGCCGGGTCCGGTTGAAGGACATCCACGCCAGCTCGATCAAGGAGCTGGAGCTCGGGCTGGCCCCGGAGCTGGTCGCCGAGCTGGAGCGGCTCTCGCTGCCGTTCACCGACGACACCATCCCGACCGAGGCCGAGCTGCGGATCGCCCAGGCCCAGCTGGTGGGCTGGCTGGAGGGCCTGTTCCACGGCATCCAGACCGCCCTGTTCGCGCAGCAGATGGCCGCGCGGGCGCAGCTGGAGCAGATGCGGCGCGCGCTGCCGCCCGGTCTGCACGGCGGCGAGCCGGACGAGGAGGACCCGGGTCAGGGCCGCGGGATCCGCTCCGGCCCGTACCTGTAGGCCCGTACCTCCAGGCCCGTAGCCGTGGGCCCGCCGGGCTCGTAGCCGTGGGCCCGCCGGGCCCGGACCCGCCCGCCGGACCCGCCCCGGGGCCGGACGTACCGCGACGATCCGCCCCGGACCGGCGTGCGGGGAGCGGGCGCCGACGGTCCGGGGGCGGGACCGGCCCTGGGCCGATCACCGTCGGCGGGAGCCGATACCCTGACCCCTGTCGCAGGCCGGTGGAGCCGCCGCGACAGGGGTTCGCCGGGCCAGTGGGCCGGGCCACCACGCACGGACGAGACCGAACGTCACGGTTGCGGCAGGACCACCGCGCCGAGGGGGAGCAGGGGACCATGAGCGAGCACGGCAACGCGGCGGCCGGGGGCTTCTCCCTGGGCAACGGCCGCTATGTGCTGCAGCGGCTGCTGGGCGAGGGCGGCATGGCCTCCGTGCACCTCGCGTACGACAGCGTGCTGGACCGGCAGGTCGCGTTGAAGAGCATGCACAGCGAGCTGGGCCGGGACGACTCGTTCAAGGAGCGGTTCCGCCGTGAGGCCCAGGCGGTGGCCCGGCTGGAGCACCCGAACATCGTCACGGTCTACGACAGCGGCGAGGACGTGGCCCCGGACGGCTCCAGCACGCCGTACATCGTCATGCAGCTGATCGACGGCAAGGGCCTGCGCGAGGCGATCAACGAGGCGGTCGCCCAGTACGGCGCGATGCCGGCCGACGAGGCCCTGAAGGTCATCGTCGGCGTGCTGAACGCGCTGGAGGCCTCGCACGACATGGGCCTGGTGCACCGCGACATCAAGCCCGGCAACGTCATGTTCGACCGCAAGGGCAACGTCAAGGTCATGGACTTCGGCATCGCCCGGGCGCTGGAGTCCGGCGTCACGTCGATGACCCAGACCGGCATGGTGGTCGGCACCCCGCAGTACCTGTCGCCCGAGCAGGCCCTCGGCAAGCCGGTGGACGCCCGCTCCGACCTGTACTCGGTCGGCGTGATGCTCTTCGAGATGCTCACCGGCCAGCTGGTCTTCGACGGCGACTCGGCCTTCTCGATCGCCTACAAGCACGTCCAGGAGGAGCCGCCGGCGGCCTCCAGCCTCAACCGGTCGGTCGTCCCGGTGGTGGACGCCTTCGTGGCGCAGGCGCTGCGCAAGGACCCGGCCCACCGGTTCCAGAGCGCGGCCGCGATGCGGGACGAGGCGGAGCGGCTGATCGCCGAGTTGAAGGGCGGCGGCGCCGGGCACGCGCTGCAGGCCAGTTCCCCGCTGGTGATCAAGGAGGGGCCGCGCTCGGTGCACGCCACTCCGCAGGCGCCGCAGACCCCGCACCCGCAGTACCTCCAGCAGGGCGGGCCGCAGGCCCAGCCGCAGTACCGGACGCCGCCGCCGGCCTACCAGACGCCGCACCCGCAGTACCTCCAGCAGGGCGGGCCGCAGGCCCAGCCGCAGTACCGGACCCCGCCGCCCGCGTACCAGACCCCGGGCCCGCAGGCCCCGCACACGCCGCAGCCCTTCCAGCGGCCGATGCACACCCCGGGCCCGCAGCCGATGCCGCCGTACCAGCAGCCGAAGCCCAGCGGCGGCGGCTGCTCCACGGCCTTCGTGGTGATCGTGATCATCGTCGGCGTGCTGGTGCTGGCCGGCATCATCATCGCGATCGTGGTCAACAAGGCGCAGAACACCACCAACGGCAAGTTCCACTCCGAGCGCCCGGCCGCGGTCGTGGTGGTGGACCCGCAGGCCGACCGGGGCGGTCTGCTCTGACGGATTTCCGCCCCTCCGCGCGTGTCACGGGTGCGCGCCGGAAGCGGTAGCGTTCGGGGATACGTAAGCGACAGGGCACCGCGAATCCGAGCGAACGCCCGGGGCGAGGAGCGATGGCACAGACGCAGCAGCCGGACGACGAGACGGGTGCCCGAGCGAACGGCCGGACCGGCGGCACGCCGGGGATCCCCGGGCCGGGCAGCGAATCCGCGACCTCCGCGCTGCCGCCGTTCGGCGGTTCGCAGACACCGGGCCGCGGGGTGCCGATGGGCACGGTCGGCGACGGCCGCTACCGGCTGACCCACCGGCTCGGCCGCGGCGGCATGGCCGAGGTCTTCGCCGCCGAGGACGTGCGGCTGGGCCGCACCGTCGCGGTCAAGCTGCTGCGCGGCGAGCTGGCGCAGGACGACATCGCCCGGGTGCGCTTCACCCGCGAGGCGCACGCCGTCGCGGCGCTCAACCACCACTCGATCGTCGCGGTCTACGACACCGGCGAGGAGTACGTCGGGGACGAGTCCACGCCGTACATCGTGATGGAGCTGGTCGAGGGCCGGACCGTCCGCGAGCTGCTGGCGGACGAGGAGGCGCCGCCGGTCGACCAGGCGCTGATCATCATCGCCGGGGTGCTGGAGGCGCTGGCCTACAGCCACCGCAACGGCATCGTGCACCGCGACATCAAGCCCGCCAACGTGATCATCACCAACGCCGGCGCGGTCAAGGTGATGGACTTCGGCATCGCCCGGGCGCTGACCGGCGGGGCCACCACGATGACCCAGACCGGCATGGTCATGGGCACCCCGCAGTACCTGTCGCCCGAGCAGGCGCTCGGCAAGCCGGTCGACCACCGCTCCGACCTGTACGCGGCCGGCTGCATGCTCTTCGAACTGCTCACGCTGCGCCCGCCGTTCACCGGCGACACCCCGCTCTCGGTGGTCTACCAGCACGTCCAGGACCCGCCGATGCCGCCCTCGCAGGCCAACGGCCGGGTGCCGGTCGGCCTGGACCCGCTGGTGCTGCGCTCGCTCGCCAAGAACCCGGACGACCGCTTCCAGGACGCCGACGAGTTCCGCGCCCACCTGCAGCACGCGCTGCGCGAGATGCACGGCGCGGGCGGGGCCGGCTGGGTCGGCGCGGGCACCGGGCTGCCCGGGGACACCGGGGCCACCCAGGTGCTCCGGCCGGACCAGGCGGCCGCCACCCAGGCCTTCGGCGCGGTCGGCGCCGGCGACCAGACCTCGGTGATGCCGTACTCCACGGGCGGCCCGCACACCCCCTCCCCGTACCAGGGCGGCGGCTCGTACGGCGGCGGTGGCGGCGAGGACGACCACGGCGACCACGGCGGCCGGCGGCGCGGGCCCTGGGGCTGGCTGGCCGGCGGGATCGCCGTGCTGGTCGCGGCCGGGGCCGGGATCGCCTTCGCGCTCAGCGGCACCGACGTGAAGACGCCCGTCGTGCCCAGCACGCCCGAGCCGGCGGTCAGCACCGTCGAGTCGACCACGCCGACCCAGAGCGGCCAGCTGACCCCGCCGCCGTCGACCTCCGGCAGCCGGCGGCCGCAGCAGCCGAGCGACCCCGGGACGTACGGCGGCAGCGGTGGCGGGGGCGGCACCAACATGTCGCCGTCGCCGACGGGGAAGCACACCCCGACCCCGACGCCGACGGCCACCCACACGCCGAGCGCCTCCGCGACGGCGACGGGCGGGGCGAGCGCCTCGGCGTCGGTGCCGCCCGGCGGCGACGGGGGCAGCACTGGCAGCTCGAAGCCGCTGCCGTCGCAGACCCCGGTCAAGCCGCCGGTGACACCGCCGGTCGGCGGCGGAAACTGACGGATCAGTTGGCGAAGGCGTCCAGGACCTGCTCGTACTCCTGGCACCACCACGCCAACTGGCCCGCCGAGGCGGGGTAGAGCGGGTCGGCCCGGTGGTCGGCCCGCTGGTAGCGCCACTGCAGCATCCAGAAGTCGTTCAGCCGCTCCCACCAGACCCGGTGGACGGCGGCGGCCAGGTGCTCGGCGGTGGCGGCACCGGAGGCCCGGTAGGCCTGGGAGTAGCGGCGGACCCGGACCAGGTCGAGGGCGCCGCTGGTGCGGTCGTTGAAGAGCAGGGTGGCGGCCCGGACGGCCTCCTCGGCGCGCGGCTGCGGGCCGAGCTTGTCCCAGTCGAGCACCGCGGTGACCCGCTCGCCGTCGTCCGGGCCTGCGGTGTGGATCAGGTTGAGGCCGTGGAAGTCGCCGTGGGTCCAGCCGGTGGGCGGGGCGGCGAGCGGGTCGGGCCGTCGCTGGGCGTGCTCGGCGAGCAGTTCCAGCCGTTCGTCGAGCCGTCGGACGACGAGGGCGTCCAGGTCGCCGTTCGGGCGGTGCGCGCGGGCGCGGCGCCGCAGGTCGCGGGCGAGTTCGGCGCTGTCGAGGGGGTCGGCGCTGCGGTAGCCGTCGGGCTGGTCGAGGGGGGCGCAGACGTCGTCGAGTGCGCCGTGCAGTCGGCCGAGCAGCGCGCCGAGGGCGTCGCACTGCGGTGGTTCGAGCTCCGTACCGTGCCGGTGTCGGCCATCGGTCCAGGGGAACAGGGCGAACAGGCGGCCGTTCAGGCCGGCCACCGTCGCGCCGCGGTCGGAGCAGTTCAGCGGGGGTGCCACCGGCAGGCCGAGGGCGTGCAGGTCGGTCATGGCGCGGTGGTGGGCGAGGATCTTCGGGCGGTTGGCGGTGGCGGCGTCGACGTAGCACTTCAGGAAGTACGCGCCGGCCTCGGTGGTGACCCGGTAACCGCGGTTGAGCAGGCCTTCCGCGACCGGTTCGGCGGTGAGCAGCCGCCCCACCCGGAACCGGGCCAGGACCTCGGCGAGTGCGCTGCGCGGTACCGGTGGGCTGAGGGTCCCTATCGGCGGTGCGGAGAGGTCGGGGCGGGCCGGGGCGCAGGCGAGGGTCTGGCTGAAAGTCACGTGCAGAGGTTATGGCCCCCTGGTGGGGGCCCTTGACAAACCGTCACATGTGTGAAGGACCGTATCAGTACTGATGATCGGCCTGGTGCCGCGCCACGTACGCCGCCGCCTGGGTGCGTCGCTCCATGCCCATCTTGGCGAGCAGACTGGAGACGTAGTTCTTCACCGTCTTCTCGGCGAGGTGCAACTCGTTGCCGATCTGACGATTGGTCATCCCCTCGCCGATCAGATCGAGGATCCGCCGCTCCTGCTTGGTGAGTTGGGCCAGCCGCTCGTCCTCCTTCTCGCCGCCGTCGCGCAGTCGGGCGAGCACCCGGCTGGTGGCGACCGGGTCGAGCAGGGAGCGGCCGGCCGCGACGTCCCGGACGGCGGTGATCAGGTCGGTGCCGCGGATCGCCTTCAGGACGTAGCCGGAGGCGCCGGCCATGATCGAGTCGAACAGCGCCTCGTCGTCGGAGAACGAGGTCAGCATCAGGCACTTGATCTCGGGCAGCCGGGAGCGGATCTCGCGGCAGACCTCGACCCCGTTGCCGTCCGGCAGCCGGACGTCGAGCACCGCGACGTCGGGGTGGACCGCGGGGATCCGGGTGAGCGCCTCGGCGGCGGTGCCGGCCTCGCCGACGATCTCGATGTCGTCCTCGACCGACAGCAGGTCGTGCACGCCCCGTCGGACGACCTCGTGGTCGTCGAGCAGGAACACCCTGATTTGTCCGTTATCAGTCACGCCCAAAGCCTCCCATACCACCGTACAAAAGGCCTATCGTCCCCAGTGCCGTAAAGGCGGGATCCAGCCACACCCGACCGAAACCGATACCGAGAACCCCCTTACGTACGGGCTTCCGCCCGGATAACGTGCGCTGGTGTCCTGAAGGCGCTCGAATTGAGAGCTGCGTCACGCCGACCGTCACCCCCACCCTTCCGACGGCGAGCCGGGCGCGGCACCCTCGGGGTCGTAGGCCCTGAACAAGTAGGACGTCCTAGCGCAAGCGCGCCAAGGGCGGACGCTGGGTAACGTTCTCGTGAGGGACGCCGTCGGAACAGGATCACCACCTGCCACGCAGTAGGTGCGCACACCCACGCGCGCCCCGCGAGGCGGTGACCGGACCGGTCACCGGCGACCCCGGGCGGCCGGACAGACCGAGGAGTGAACGTGACCGTCAAAAGCACGGCGAGGACCCGCAAGAAGGCGGCCCCCGCTGTTCCTGACACCCTCCGCGCCACGGGAACGGACGTCCAGCCGGAGCTCGTCCAACTGCTCACGCCGGAAGGCGAGCGGGTCGAGCACCCGGACTACCCCCTCACCACCACTCCCGAGGAGCTGCGCTCCCTCTACCGCGACCTGGTGCTGGTGCGCCGGTTCGACGGCGAGGCGACCTCGCTCCAGCGCCAGGGCGAGCTGGGCCTGTGGGCCTCGCTGCTCGGCCAGGAGGCGGCCCAGGTCGGTTCCGGCCGGGCCATGCGCACCGGCGACTACGCCTTCCCGACCTACCGCGAGCACGGCGTCGCCTGGTGCCGCGACGTGGACCCGCTGAACCTGCTCGGCATGTTCCGCGGCGTGAACCACGGCGGCTGGGACCCGAACGAGAAGAACTTCCACCTCTACACCATCGTGATCGGCGCGCAGGCCCTGCACGCCACCGGCTACGCGATGGGCATCACCAAGGACGGCACCGACGACGCGGTGATCGCGTACTTCGGCGACGGCGCGTCCAGCCAGGGCGACGTCAACGAGGCCTTCACCTTCGCCTCGGTCTACAACTCGCCGGTGGTGTTCTTCTGCCAGAACAACCAGTGGGCGATCTCCGAGCCCACCACCACCCAGACCCGGATCCCGCTGTACCGCCGCGCCTCCGGCTTCGGCTTCCCCGGCGTCCGGGTCGACGGCAACGACGTGCTGGCCTGCCTCGCGGTCACCCGCTGGGCGCTCGACCACGCCCGCAGCGGCAACGGCCCGGTGCTGATCGAGGCCTTCACCTACCGGATGGGCGCGCACACCACCTCCGACGACCCCACCCGCTACCGGGCCACCGAGGAGACCGAGGCCTGGAAGGCCAAGGACCCGATCCTGCGGCTGCGCACCCTCCTGGAGAAGGAGGGCCTGGCGGACGAGGAGTTCTTCGCCTCCGTCGACGCCGAGAGCGAGCAGCTGGGGCTGCGGGTGCGTGAGGGCGTGCGCAGCATGCCGGACCCGGACCCGACGCTGATCTTCGACCACGTGTACAGCGAGCCGCACGCGCTGGTCGACCAGGAACGGGCCGAATTCGTCGAGTACGCGGCCTCCTTCGAGGCGGGGGAGAACCACTGATGGCCGGTCAGAGCATCGCCAAGGCGCTCAACGACGCGCTGCGCAAGTCGCTGGAGAACGACCCGAAGACCGTCCTGATGGGCGAGGACATCGGCAAGCTCGGTGGCGTCTTCCGGATCACCGACGGCCTGCAGAAGGACTTCGGCGAGGACCGGGTGATCGACACCCCGCTGGCCGAGTCCGGCATCATGGGCACCGCGATCGGCCTCGCGCTGCGCGGCTACCGCCCGGTCGTGGAGATCCAGTTCGACGGTTTCGTCTACCCGGCCTTCGACCAGATCGTCTCCCAGCTGGCGAAGATGCACGCCCGCGCGCTCGGGCACGTCAAGATGCCGGTCACCGTCCGCATCCCCTACGCGGGTGGTATCGGCGCGGTCGAGCACCACAGCGAGTCGCACGAGGCGTACTTCGCGCACACCGCCGGTCTGCGGGTGGTCACGCCGTCCAACGCGCACGACGCGCACTGGATGCTGCGGCAGGCCATCGAGTCCGACGACCCGGTCATCTTCCTGGAGCCCAAGCGGCGTTACTGGGACAAGGGCGAGGTCGGCGCCGCCGCCGACCTGGGGCTGCACGAGGCCCGGATCGTCCGCCCCGGCACCGACCTGACGCTGATCGCGTACGGCCCGATGGTCAAGGTCTGCCAGGAGGCCGCCGCGGCCGCCGAGGAGGACGGCCGCCGGCTGGAGGTCGTCGACCTGCGCTCGCTCTCCCCGGTGGACTTCGCCGCGCTGGAGGAGTCGGTCAAGCGCACCGGGCGGGCCGTCGTGGTGCACGAGGCCCCGGTATTCCTGGGCATGGGCGCCGAGTTGGCCGCCCGGCTCACCGAGCGGTGCTTCTACCACCTGGAGGCACCGGTCCTGCGGGTCGGCGGCTACTTCGCGCCGTACCCGCCGTCCCGCGTCGAGGAGGCCTTCCTCCCCGACCTGGACCGCGTGCTCGACGCCGTCGACCGCGCGCTCGCGTACTGATACCGGGGAGCGAAGATGACCACCGAAGTTCGCTCGCTCCGCGAGTTCAAGATGCCGGATGTGGGCGAGGGCCTCACCGAGGCCGAGATCCTCAGCTGGTACGTCAAGCCGGGTGACACCGTCACCGACGGGCAGGTCGTGTGCGAGGTGGAGACCGCCAAGGCGGCGGTGGAGCTGCCGATCCCGTTCAACGGGGTCGTCGAGCAGCTCTTCTTCCCCGAGGGCGCGACGGTCGACGTCGGCACCGCGATCATCTCGGTGGCGGTCGCCGGGGAGGCGGGGGCCGCTCCGGCCGCCGCACCCGCCCCGGCGCCCGCTGCCGCCGCGGCCGCGGCGCCGGCCGTCGAGGCCGAGCCGGAGCGGCGGGAGGTGCTGGTCGGGTACGGCCCGCGCACCGGCACCGCCCAGCGCCGGGCCCGGCGGACCACCACGGCCACGGCCACCGCTACGGCGAAGGCCGCGGCTCCGGTCGCTCCGGTCGCCGCCCCGGCTCCGGCCGCGCCCGTCTCGCCGGTCGAACTGCCCGCCGGTGAGCGGCCGTTGGCGAAGCCGCCGGTGCGCAAGCTGGCCAAGGACCTGGGCATCGACCTGCGGTCCGTCACCCCGACCGGTGCGGGCGGGGTGATCACCCGTGAGGACCTGCACGCCCACGCGGCGGCCCAGGCCGCTCCGGCCGCTCCGGCCGCCGAGCCGGTCGTGACCGAGGCCGTCGAGGCCGTCGGGACCGTGGCGGCCCCGGCGCCGGTGTCCGGTTCGGGCGACGTCCGGGTGCCGATCAAGGGCGTCCGCAAGGCGACCGCGCAGGCGATGGTGGCCTCGGCCTTCACCGCCCCGCACGTCACCGAGTTCGTCCAGGTCGACGTGACCCGCACGATGAAGTTCGTCCGCAAGCTCAAGGAGAGCGGCGAACTGGGCCGGGACGTCCGGGTCAGCCCGCTGCTGCTGGTCGCCAAGGCGCTGCTGGTGGCGATCAAGCGGCACCCGGAGATCAACGCCCAGTGGGACGAGGCGGCCCAGGAGATCGTGGTCAAGGGCCAGGTGAACCTCGGCATCGCCGCGGCCACCCCGCGCGGCCTGATCGTCCCGAACATCAAGGACGCCGGGTCCAAGACCCTTTCGGGCCTGGCCACTTCGCTCGGCGAGCTGGTCGAGACCGCCCGCCAGGGCAAGACCTCGCCGGCCGACATGCAGGGCGGCACGGTCACCATCACCAACGTCGGCGTCTTCGGCGTCGACACCGGCACCCCGATCCTCAACCCGGGCGAGGCGGCCATCCTCGCCTTCGGCGCGGTCCGGGAACTGCCGTGGGTGCACAAGGGCAAGGTGGTCCCGCGCCAGGTCACCACGCTCGCGCTCTCCTTCGACCACCGCCTGGTGGACGGGGAGTTGGGCTCCCGGGTGCTGGCCGACGTGGCCGGGCTGCTGGAGTTCCCGAAGCGCCTGATCACCTGGGGCTGACGCCCCCGGGGAGACGTGACGAAGGGGCCCTGATCCGCACCGCCGTGCGGATCAGGGCCCCTTCCGGCATCCGGCGGGCGAGCGCCGGACCCGCCGAGGCCCCGCCGGGGTCGGGGGCGGGGTCGGCGGCGCGGGCGGCGGGGCCGGCCTGCGTCGGACCCACGGTGATAAAGGGCCGGCGCCGGACGTGACTCCCCAGGGCCGGGTGACTGGTGGTGCGGCGGGCGAGGACGACCGCCCCCCGGCTCCGCCGGTCCCGCTCGCCGCGCCTTCCTTCGTACAGACGCGCATCCCCCGCGGGGGTTGCAGGGGAGTTGGCAGGTTTTCCAGGAGTCTCCGGCCGGGCTTCGGGATACTGCCGGAATGACGGATGAACTGACGATCAGCCCGGAAACGGTGACGAGTGGGGCCGGGGAACGTCGGTCGCTGCGGCGGGACGTGTCGGTGCCGGCCTTGCTGGCGGGGCTGGTCTGCGTCGCGGTGTCGTTCTCCGGGCCGCTGGTGGTCGTGCTCGCGGCGGCCGCCGCCGGGCGGCTGGACCCGGCGCACACCTCCTCCTGGATCTGGGCGGTGGCGATCGGCAGCGGGGTGAGCGGCTTCGCGCTCAGCTGGTGGACCAGGACGCCGGTGATCACCGCCTGGTCCACGCCGGGGGCCGCGCTGCTGGTGACCAGCCTGGGCCACTACCCGTACCGGGAGGCGATCGGGGCGTTCCTGGTGAGTGCGGCCGTGGTGGCGCTGTTCGGGGTGACCGGGTGGTTCGGCCGGCTGATCGCGGCCGTGCCGGTGGGGATCGTGAACGCGATGCTCGCGGGCATCCTGTTCTCCTTCGGCGCCGGGATCTTCGGTGCCGTGCACGGCGCGCCGGTGCTGGTGGTGGGCAGCTTCGCGGCCTTCCTGCTGGCCAAGCGGTTCTCGCCGCGGTACGCCGTGCTGATCGCGCTGGTGGTCGGCGGGGTGCTGGCGGCCCTCACCGTCGGGCTGCCGCTGCACCTGGGCTCGGGCGGGCCGACCGTACCGGTGCTGACCGTGCCGGCCTTCTCCTGGTCGGCCCTGGTGGGGCTGGCGCTGCCGCTCACCATCGTCGCCCTGGCCTCGCAGAACGCGCCCGGGCTCGGGGTGATGCGGGCCTTCGGCTACCGGGCCGACGACCGGCTGCTGATCGGTGCGACCGGGGCGGTGTCGGTGCTGGTGGCGCCGTTCGGCTCGCCTGGGGTGAACCTGGCGGCGATCACGGCGGCGATCTGCTCCGGCCCGGAGGCCCACCCGGACCCGCGCCGCCGCTACGTCGCGGGGATGTCCTCGGGCGTGCTGTACGTGCTGGTGGGCAGCTTCGGCGGGGTGCTGGTGAGCCTGTTCACCGGGCTGCCGAAGGAGCTGATCGCGGTGATCGCCGGGGTCGCGCTGCTGGCCTCGCTGCAGGGCAGCCTGGCGGCGGCGGTCGCGGCGGAGCGCGGGCGGGACGCGGCGGTGGTGACCTTCCTGGCGAGCGCCTCGGGGATGAGCCTGTTCGGCATCGGCTCGGCCTTCTGGGGACTGCTCTTCGGGCTCGGGACGCACCTGCTGCTGGACGTGGGCAAGCGCTCCCGGTGAGCCGCGGGGGAGCCCTCCCGGGATGGACGGGGGCGTCCCCGAGATTGATTGGTATGACAGGTACAACGGGAATCGTTCGGCCAGGTCGGTGACATTTTCTGCGGCCGGTGGGGGCGACACGCCGGTACGGGTACGTCTCCGCTCCCCCACCCGGGCGACACCGGGTGACCGGAGCCCCGAGGACGCACCCGTATGCCTGCTGGCAACCCTGGCCGTCTCGTCCGGAGTCTGGCCGCCCTCGTACTGGTGTCCACCGCCGTACTCCCGGCCGCCCTGGAACTCGTCGGCCCCTCGCCGTTCGGCGTGATCGGGGCGGGCGCCCCCGTGGACCGGGCGGTGCCCCCGCACACCGCCCTCCGCGCCGACCGGCGGATGCTCACGGCCGCCCCGACCTTCGACATACGCCGCACCGGGGACCCGACCAACCGGATCACCCTGGTCCTGCTCGGCGACGGCTACACCGCGGACGAGCAGGAGGCGTTCCGGCAGCAGGCCGACAAGGCCTGGCACGCGCTGATGGACATCGAGCCGTTCCGCACCTACCAGGGGTTCTTCAACATACGGCGGGTCGAGGTGGTCTCCCCGATCTCCGGGATAGCCGAGACCGAGAGCCGCGGCCGCCACCCCGCCACCCCGCTGGGCATGCACTTCTGGTGCGAGGGCACCGCCCGGCTGCTCTGCGCCGACGAGGGTGCCACCGCCCGCTACGCCGGGGACAGCACCGGCCCGCAGTACCTGATCGCGCTGGCCAACTCGGTCGAGTACGGCGGCGCCGGGGGCACCGGGGTGACCACCCTGGCCGGGGGCAGCCCGGACGCCGGACGGATCATCCAGCACGAGATCGGCCACACCGTGGGGGACCTCGGCGACGAGTACGACAGCGCCCCGGACGACGCCGACTACCCGAACCTCTCCACCCTCAACGCCGAGGACATGCTCAAGAAGCAGACCAAGTGGTGGCGCTGGCTGGGCGCCGTCTCGCCGGACGGCGCCGGCACCGTCGGGGCGTACCGCAGCGCCAACGGCCTCTACCGGCCCACCCCCGACTCCGTGATGCGGACCCTGGGCAGTGCCTACAACCTGCCCTCCCGCGAGGCGATCGTCCAGGAGCTGTACCGCAAGGTCCGGCCGACCGACGCCCCGTCGCCGCCGCCCGGCGAGGTCGCCGGGCTCCCCCGGCTGGACGTCCGGCCGCTGCCGCTGACCGGCGCCCGGCAGCTGACGGTGGACTGGAAGGTGGACGGCGCCCCGGCCGCCCCGCAGGCCGTCGACGGGGGCCGCCTGGACACCGCGCAGCTGGACCTCGCCCCGGGCCGGACGGCGACCGTGACGGCGACCGTCCGGGACACCACGGACTGGGTGCGGGACGAGGCCTTCCGGGACCGCTACATGACCCGGTCGGTGTCCTGGACGGTCACCGGCTGAGAGCCGGACGGTCGTCGCCGGTCGGGGTTCGCGAGCTCACACCGCGGGGACCTGGGCGTCCAATCATGGGATGACTAGTCTGGACGGACTATGACCGTGGAGCCCGCTCGTCCAGCCGCGTCCCTGTCCGTCCCCGCTCCTCGGTCCGCCGTCGGGCCGCCGACGGCCGGGGCCCCCGTACCGCCCGGCGGCCGGGCAGCCTGGCTGGCCTGGTCCGTCGGCGTCAGCGTCTACGTCCTGGCCGTCATCCACCGCACCAGCCTCGGCGTGGCCGGACTGGACGCCGCCGAGCGCTTCGGCATCGGCGCCTCGGCGCTCTCCACCTTCTCGATCCTCCAGGTGCTGGTCTACGCGGCCATGCAGGTCCCGGTCGGCCTGCTGGTCGACCGGTTCGGGCCGCGCCGGGTGCTGCTGCTCGGCGTACTGCTGCTGAGCACCGGTCAGCTGGCCTTCGCGTTCAGCTCCTCCTTCGCCCCGGCGCTGGCCTCCCGGGCCGTGCTCGGCTGCGGCGACGCGATGACCTTCATCAGCGTGCTGCGGATCGCCGCCCGGTGGTTCCCGGCGGCGAAGAACCCCTTCGTCGCCCAGCTGACCGGCCTCGCCGGGATGGGCGGCAACCTGGTCACCACCGTGGTGCTCGCCCAGGCGCTGCACAGCGAGGGCTGGACGCCCACCTTCACCGCGATCGCGCTGCTCGGCGTCGCGGTGTTCGCCCTGGTCGCGCTCTTCCTCAAGGAGGCGCCGACGGCCGTACGACCGGTCGACCCGCCGCTCGGCACGCCGGTCGGCACGCCGGTCGCCCGCCCGAAGGTCCGACGGCAGATCCAGGACTGCTGGCGGGAGCCGGGCACCCGGCTGGGCCTGTGGATCCACTTCACCACCCAGTTCCCCGGCAACGCCTTCGGCCTGCTCTGGGGCATGCCCTACCTGATCGAGGCCCAGGGGATGACCCGGGGCGAGGCCGGAGGGCTGCTGACCCTGCTGGTGCTCGCCAACATGGCCTGCGGGTTCCTCTTCGGCCGACTGCTCTCCCGCACCGCCCGGACCCGGATGCCCATCGTGCTCACCGTCATCGCCACCACCGCGCTCGGCTGGGCACTCGTGCTCGCCTGGCCCGGCGGGCACCCGCCGATGTGGCTGCTGGTCGGGATCATCCTGGTGATGGGCAGCAACGGCCCCGCCTCACTGGTCGGCCTGGACTACGCCCGCACCCGCAACCCGGCCGAACGGCTCGGCACCGCCTCCGGGATCGTCAACATGGGCGGCTTCATCGGCACGATGATCACCCTGTTCGGCATCGGCGTCCTGCTCGACGCCCTCTCCCCGTCCGGCGCCGGGTCCTACTCCGCCGACGCCTTCCGCTGGGCGTTCTGCTGGCAGTACGTGCCGCTCGCGGTGGGGACGGCGATGATCCTGCGGCTCCGGCGGAGGGTCGCGGTGGCGGACGCGTAGGGTTTCTGACCTGCGGAAACGTGATTACCCTAAGGCGAAGTTAGGGTAATCGCGTTTCCGTATGCGGAGCTGGGTCAGCCGCCGTACTCGCGCATCAGCTCGGCGATCTGCGGCGCGGTTCCGTAGATCCGGGCGCCGTGCATCTCCACGGTCAGGGTTCCTTGCCGCGGCACTCGGGTGGGTTCGGTTTTCGCCGCCTTCCGGAGCCGGATCAGGTCCACCAGCTTCAACTTCGGGCATCCCGGGACGATTCGGCTGCCTCGGATGCCGACCCGCTCCCCACCCGGGCAGGCGAAGTACGCACCGAACGGCGGCCCGCTGTCCTCCTCCCGGTCCGGCAGGTGGAGCACCATTTCCCCGTGCCGGCAGTGGACCGTCCCGTCGGAGTGGACGGTCAGGCCGGGCCAGTCGTCATGTTCGATCTCCGCGACGATCCGAACCTGCTGCCCGATCGCCTCGGCGAGGGTCTCCGCCATCCGCCGCTGCTGGGTGGGGATGTCGGTGTCGCCTCGGCGGACGGAGGGGAGCAGCTCTTCAGTGACCCAGTCCCTGAACGGTTTGGAAGTCGTCTTGTTGGACCTCATCAGCAGCGAGTAGAGGCCCGCTTCACTCACCACGCGCAGGAATGGATTCGCGTGGCTATACAGTTTCTGACCTGCGGAAACGTCGCAACTATCACTTTTGGTGATAGTTACCGATCGCATGTCGACGGTGCGGTGCTGACGGTTCTCCAGCCCCTTGACGGCCTGGGCCGCATTGCCTCGCCCCAGGACCCGGCACACGTCCGCCGTGACGAACCACGGCTCCCCGTCGATCATCACGACGCGGATCGGCTGCCCCGTGACCGGGAAGCTCGACCGCACCAGCACCATCTGTTCCTGCTGTTCCTGTTCGTCGTCCATGCGGACGCCCTTCCTTCTTCCGGGTGATGGCAGTGCTGCCCGGTGAAACGAGGCCAAACAGGTGAGGTTGCTGGTGCTGGATTGACGTATGGGTGCACGAGTGGTGCCGACCCGGCGCGCGGTCGTGCGTGTACGCCGGGTGGTGCGCGCGGGGCTCGCCGTAGCGGCTCAGATGGTGACGGAGAAGGTGGCCAGGACCCGTTCGGCCAGCTCCTTGTCGCCCTCGACGCTGACCGGGCCGGGTCGGCCGCGGCCGCAGGCGAGGCGGACGTAGGTCTCCCAGTCCATGGTGAGCTGGACGTCGGGGGCCAGGCTGATCGACTCGTCGACGCTGCCGCGCCCGGTGGCGTCCACCCGGACGGTGCGCAGGAACTCCACCGGGCCGGTCACGTCCAGGACGAGGGCCGTCCCGGCCGGGGCGCCGGCGGTGTGGGCGACGGCCTTGGGCAGCAGCTCCAGCAGGACGTCCCGGGCGATCAGGGCGCCGGGGGAGTCCAGATTGCCGGGGGCGTCGAGGGCCCGGCGCAGGTCCTGCTCGTGCACCCAGACGTCGAAGGCCCGCATCCGCAGCAGCTGGTGGTACGGCACGTCCGTGGCCAGCGGACCGGCGGGCCATCGGGCCGGCTCCCCGGGTGTCTGCTTGGCGTTCCGCAGCGCGCGGGAGCGGCGGATGATCGTGTACTCCAGCTCGCTGGTCATCTCCAGCGCGGTGTGGCAGCGGCGCTTGTCGACCGGCAGCTCGACGTAGCGGGCGAAATCGGTGGTCACGTGGCGAAGGTCACGCGGCAGCGAGTGGATCGGGCGGGGGTCGCCGAGCAGCTCGGACTCGACCGCGATCACGTGCGAGACGACGTCGCGGACCGACCAGCCGGGGCACTCGGTGGCCCGGTTCCAGGAGCCTTCGGGGAGGGGGGCGACCAGCTCCGATATGGACTCGATGCTCTGGGTCCACGCCTCCGTGTAAGCCTGCACGGTCTGGTTGTCCGTCACGGGAATCTCCGGCCCTCCGTCAGCTTTCCTACGCTCGGCGCCCGGCCGTCGCGGTCGGCCGGGATGGTCCGGCTTCCGGGCGCACACGCTAACCGCACGTTACGCTGCCGGGAGACAGCTGGGCAGCGCTTTCGGGTGACGATCGTAGGTCTCTTGCCGTGGACGGTGGTACTGTGCGCGCTTCATTGATCCAACTCGCGGTCTCCGACGCCGAGCCGGCCGCCGAACGGCGGGCCCGGGCCGCGTCGCTGGTACGGGCCCAGCAGGGTGCCGACCTGGTGGTCCTGCCGGAGCTGTGGCCGCTCGGCGGCTTCGCCCACGACCTCTGGTCGGACGGTGCGGAGACGCTCGACGGGCCCACCTCGGACGCGATGGCGGCCGCCGCGCGGGCCGCCGGGGTGTGGCTGCACGCCGGTTCGATCGTCGAACGCGATCCGGACGGTCCGATCTACAACACCTCGATGGTGTTCGCCCCGGACGGCGAGCTGGTGCACACCTACCGCAAGATCCACCGCTTCGGCTTCGACAGCGGTGAGGCGGTGGTGATGGGCGCCGGGCAGGAGATCGTCACCGCGCCCACCGAGTTCGGCACCCTGGGCCTGGCCACCTGCTACGACCTGCGCTTCCCGGAGCTGTTCCGGGCGCTGCTGGACGCCGGGGCCCAGTTGCTGGTGGTCCCGGCGGCCTGGCCGGCCAAGCGGCGCGAGCACTGGACGCTGCTGGCCCGGGCCCGGGCGCTGGAGGAGCAGGCCTTCGTGCTGGCCTGCAACACCGCCGGGACGCATGCCGGGGTCGAGCAGGCCGGGCACAGCATCGTGGTGGATCCGTGGGGCCGGGTGCTGGCCGAGGCCGGGCCGGCCGAGGAGGTGCTGACCGTCGAGTTCGACCCGGCCGAGGTGGGTCGGGCGCGCGAGGAGTTCCCGGTGCTGCGGGACCGTCTGCTCGGCATTCCGGCGCCGGTCCAGCGGTAGGCACGGGCGGGGGCACGGGGTCCGGGAGGGTTGGTTCGTACCTGCTCCGGGTCCGTTTGAGAAGATGAGCACTCGTCGTGTTCCCCGCCGCCGGTCGGCCGGTCCGTCGCGGGTCGGTACGGTGGCCCGCCCCAGGAGGTCGCGCGCATGTCCGGCACCGGCGCCGGCGACACCCCCCGCCCCGTCGTCATCCAGCGCAACAGCCTGCGCGAGCAGATCGCCGGCGCGCTCCGCGAGGAGATGATGGCCGGCCGGCTGGAGGCCGGCCGCAACTTCACCGTCAAGGAGATCGCCGAGCTGTACGGCGTCTCCGCGACCCCGGCCCGCGAGGCGCTGGTCGACCTCGGTGCCCAGGGGCTGCTGCGGGCCGAGCACCACCGCGGCTTCACGGTGCCGGAGCTGGGCTGGGAGGACTTCCTGGAGATCTTCGAGGCCAGGGTGCTGCTCACCGACAGCTTCCACCGCCAGTTCGCCACCCGCCGGGCCCTGCCCGACCTCACCCGGCTGCCCTCGCTGAGCCGCCGGGCCGACGCGGCGGTGCGGGCCGCCCGGGCCGGGAACCTGGACGTGATGGTGGGCTGCGACCGCCGGTTCTGGCAGGAGGTCTCCGCCCTGCTCGGCAACCGCCGGATCGCGGAGTACCTGGACTGGCTGCGGGTGCAGTCCTGGATGTTCGCCGCGCGGTACCTGCGGGCGATGCCCACCCTGGGCGGGGTCTGCTGGGACCGCCACCCGGACCTGGTCGAGGCGATCGGGGCCCGCGACCTGCACGGCGCGCACCGGATCATCTGCGAGTACAACCTCTTCACCGTCCGGCTGCTGGCCGGGCTGGCCGGGCGGCCGCTGGAGTCCGTGACGGTGCTCGGGCTGCTCACCGAGGTCGCGGACGGCGAACCGCTGCCCGTCCCGGTGGAGCCGCCCGCGCCGCAGCCGGGGTGGCACCGGCCCCGTCAGCTCCCGGCGGACCGGCCGGCGCCGGACGCCGCGGAGGAGTACGGGGCCGCGCCGGAGCCCGGGACGGCCCGGGGCGGGCGGTCCCGGCGGGGTGACGAGGTCGGCCGCGAACTGGGCCGCGAGCTGGGACTCGGCCTCGGTCTGGTGCCGCAGCCGCGCTGGGTGCCGCACACCAGGTTCGGCCGACGGCTGCCCGAGCCGCCCCCCGAGGCTCCGCAGGGACGGCCCGATCCGCGTCCGGCCCCGGGCCGGTAGGGTGGGCGGGCGTCGGACCGGCCGCCCGCACGGGCCGTCCGGGTACCGACCCCGCCCCCCGTCGTCGCCCCGCCCCGCGGGCGATCCCGCCGTCCGGAGAGGAACTGCCGGCCATGGCCTGCGACCTCTGGCTCGTCCCGTTGGTGGACGTGCTGAGCCACAGCCCCGACAACCCCTTCCGGGACGACCTCGCGCTCTACAACGCGGTGCTCACCTCGCGCGGCCTGCCCGAGGTGCCGGTGTACCAGTTCGTCCCGGGTCTGAGCGGGGCGGTCGAGCCGATAGCCGCCTTCGACTACGACTCGCTGCACTTCCTGCGCCGCGCCTACCTGTTGGGCCTCACCGGCCTGGACATCACCCCGGTCGACGCGCTCGGCAGCGACTACGAGCAGCTGCTGGAGATGTTCGAGAGCAGTGCCGAACAGTCGCACCTGGTCTGGCACTTCGACCACGCCGGCGCCTACGTGCCGATCGAGTTCCCGGCCCCGCTGGTGGACGAGACGCTGCTCGCCGCCGGCGGCCCGCTCGGCTCCAGCCACGGGCTGCTGCGCGAACTGCAGGCCGTGGCACCGGCCCTGGGCATCGACCCGCTCAACCCGCCGAGCCCGACCCGACCGCTCGGCCCGACCGGCCTGGAGCAGCCGTTCGGACCGCCGATCGACGACCTGCACCCCTTCGCCCGGGAGCGGCACGCGTGGTCGGGCCTGTACGCGGCGGCGACCCGGAGCCTCGGCCAGGGCTCGATGATCGTCTTCGCCTGACGCCCCGGCATCGCCTCCGGCTCCGCTCCGCCCCGATCCGACCCAGGCCCCCGATCCCGGGTGCCAGGCCCGTCCGGCTAGCGCAGCGGGCCCTCCGGCGGCCGCTGACGCGGCATGGTGGGCCTCGTCCCCGGCGGCGGCAGCACCCGCACCTGGGCGCCCACCCCGGGTTCGGTGCGGCCGCCCCAGGTCCCCGCGGACTGGGTGGGCAGCTGGGTCATCGAGGCGCGGAACTCCAGCATCCACTCCGAGGTCTCGGTGCGGACCATGTCCGAGACGTCCTCGCAGAACCGGCGCAGCACGCCCAGGCAGCGCTCGGCGGCCTCGCCCGCGGTGCCCTCGGTCGGGCCGAGCACCTCGCGCACGCACTCCGACGCCCAGTCGAACTGGAAGGCCTCCAGGCGGCGTTGGAGCGCCTGCGCGGTGGAGACGTCCCGCATCCAGCCGGAGGTGAGGCCGAAGACCCGGTCGGTGCCGTAGCAGGCGGCGGAGAGCGCGAAGCCCACGTAGCCCCAGGCGGTGCCGTGGGCGAGCGTGCCGGTGAGGCCGACCAGCGGGGCGGTCACCCCGCT
Source organism: Kitasatospora sp. NPDC059088 (assembly GCF_042738155.1). Lineage (NCBI taxonomy): Bacteria > Bacillati > Actinomycetota > Actinomycetes > Kitasatosporales > Streptomycetaceae > Kitasatospora > Kitasatospora sp. NPDC059088. The sequence continues at coordinate 41,375 of NZ_JBHYGR010000023.1, forward strand.
CGCCGCGAAGCCGGCCGACCCGAAGCGCAGCAGGCGCGCCCAGCGGCGCTTCCAGATCCGGTCCCGGCGGTACCACTCGATCGCCTCGACCGCCCGCTCCTCGGACCAGCGGTAGAGCTCCTCCAGCCGCTCCGCGGGCTCGCCCCAGTCCCCGAGCGGGAACTGGCGGGCGCTCAGATCGGTCCGGTACCGGGTGGAGGCCCGCCGGGCCACGGCTGCGGCGGGCTGGTCCTCCTCGCCGATCTCCTTGCCCCAGGCACTCTCCTCGGGCTGCATTTCCGGCTGGCTCACCTGTGGGGCTCCCTGTGGCGGGCGGGCGGCATGGTCTGTCGGCGCATCGGCTGACGCGACGTCCGCCGGTGGTTGTCCAACAGCACTTCTTACCGCCAAATGGCTGACCGCGGGGAGCTTCCCCGGTGATCGTTACCGGTTTCGGCCACCGGAACACGAGGTGGGGCGGTTGCGGGGCCCGGCGAGATTTCACCCGTCCGAGCGAGGCGCCGGTGACCCGCCGTCCTGACCCGGACACCCGGCGCGCATCCGACCCGGCCCGACTTGGAGGATCCTCCAAGCTCATCGGTGTACGGACCGCTTCTCCTGGAGGATCCGACGGGACCGGAGAGCGGCCGGAACAGGCCACCGACTACGCTGCCAGGCGTGAAGGTCCTCGTCATCGGCGGCGGCGCCCGCGAACACGCCCTGTGCCGCTCCCTGTCCCAAGATCCCTCCGTGACCGAGCTGCACTGTGCCCCGGGCAACGCCGGGATCGCCCAGGTGGCGACGGTCCACCCCATCGACCAGTCGGACGGCGCCTCGGTCGCCCGACTCGCCGCGGAACTCGGCGCCGACCTCGTGGTGGTCGGCCCCGAGGCCCCGCTGGTGGCCGGCGTCGCCGACGCCGTCCGCGCGGCCGGCATCCCGGTCTTCGGCCCCTCCGGCGCGGCCGCGCAGCTGGAGGGCTCCAAGGCCTTCGCCAAGGACGTGATGGCCGGCGCCGGCGTGCCCACCGCCCGCTCGTACGTCTGCACCACCGCCGAGGAGGCCGCCGAGGCGCTGGACGCCTTCGGCGCCCCCTACGTGGTCAAGGACGACGGCCTGGCGGCCGGCAAGGGCGTCGTGGTCACCTCCGACCGCGCGGCCGCGCTGGCGCACGCCGCCTCCTGCGAGCGCGTGGTCATCGAGGAGTACCTCGACGGCCCCGAGGTCTCGCTGTTCGCCGTCACCGACGGCACCACCGTGCTGCCGCTGCAGCCCGCGCAGGACTTCAAGCGCGCGCTGGACGGCGACGAGGGCCCCAACACCGGCGGCATGGGTGCCTACTCGCCGCTGCCCTGGGCGCCCGCCGGGCTGGTCCAGGAGGTCCTGGACACCGTCCTGCAGCCGACCGTGGACGAGCTGCGCCGCCGCGGCACCGAGTTCTCCGGCCTGCTGTACGCGGGCCTGGCGCTCACCTCGCGCGGCACCCGGGTGATCGAGTTCAACGCCCGCTTCGGCGACCCGGAGACCCAGGTCGTGCTGGCCCGGCTGCGCACCCCGCTGGCCGGCGTCCTGTTCGCCTCCGCCACCGGCACCCTGGACCAGCTGGAGCCGCTGCGCTGGGACGAAGGTGCGGCCGTCACCGTGGTCGTCGCCTCCGAGGGCTACCCGGCCGCGCCGCGCACCGGCGACCCGATCGAGGGCCTCGCCGAGGCCGAGGCGGACGGCACCGCGTACGTGCTGCACGCCGGGACGAGGGCGGACGGGGACGGCCGGGTGCTCAGCGCCGGCGGCCGCGTCCTGTCGGTCACCGCGACCGGCACCGACCTGGCCGAGGCGCGCGAGCGCGCGTACGCGGCGGTGGAGCGGATCTCCCTCAAGGGCGGCCAGCACCGCACCGACATCGCGCTCAAGGCGGCCAACGGCTGACGCCACCGCGACCCCGGCGGCCCCCGTGCGAACCCTTCGCACGGGGGCCGCGGCCGTGCCGGGCCCCCGGGCGGGCGCCGAAGCGTGGCCGAAGCGGGGCCGAACAACCCGCAGGGCGCAGCGCCCGGGGCGTTTCCGGGGTCGGAGCGGTTCCGGGGTCCGACGCACCGATCGGCGGGCGGATTCCAGCCCATCGGGTGACATCACCCGCATCCGGCTGACGTAACCCGGCGCCCGGCCTTATGGTGCGCTGGATCGCCGTGCGACGGTGCCGTGCGCCGGGGTCGCCGCCGGGTAGCGGCGCGCCCGCGGGGGGATGCTGGACGGCGATCGGCCGGGTGGTCGCCCGGTGCTTCGCACCGGACCGGTAGCGGCCCCCGGGCGGCGTCGCCGGACCGACCGCGGCGTCACCGCGACGACCGGGCGGTGTCACCGGGACGAGTGGAAACCGGGGCGATCCGGAACGCCCGCCCGGACCGGGGCGTCGAAAATGTCAGTAGCGCCACACAGCATGCACTGCCGGGATCGGACGCCTCCGCTTCCCGGTCGGAACTGATCGTTTCGAGTCGCCTCAGGGCCCGTGGCGGGTGCCCGAGGGCTCCGAAGGGGGTGCCGCACCGTATGGCCGTCGACACCGCGCGCGCTCACGCCCAAGCGGTCCTGCGGATCCGGGGCCTCGCCCTGGCCGTGGCCGTCCTGCCCGCCGCCGTGGCGGTGGTCCTGCTCGCGGGCCGGTTCACCGGCCGGATCGGGGCCGCCGGCTCCTCCGACGCCGCCGGCTGGGACGCCGTCCGGTGGGTGGTCTGCGCGGTCGCCGCGCTGACCCTGCTGGTGGCCGGGCTGACCGCCCGGGCACTGCGCCGGGCCGTCCCGCCGCAGATCCCGGCGGTGCCGGTCGAGCGGGCCGGCGCCCCCGAGCTGTACCGGCTGATCGACGAACTGGCCGAGCGGCTGGACGTCCCGGCCCCGTCGGCGGTGGCGCTCACCCCGGACTGCGACAGCTGGCTGGAGGACGTCGCCCCGCCGCGCCGCCCCCACCCGCTGCGGCCGCACCCCTCGCCCGCCGCGCCGGTCCTGGTGATCGGCTCGCCGTTCCTGTGGTGGATGCGGTCCGGCGAGCTGCGCGCCCTGCTCGCCCCCGTGGTGGCCGGCACCGCCGCCTCCGCCGACCCCGAGATCGCCGCCGCCCGCCGCTTCCTGCGCGCCCTGGACGCCTGTCTGGACTCCGGTCCGGCCGCGGCGCCCGGTCTCGGCGGCGGCACCCTGACCGTCCCGCCGGCCCCGCCCCGCCGGGGCCCGGCCCGGCTCGCCGACCGGATCACCCGGCGGATCGCCCGCCGGCTGCTGGGCGCCTGCCGCGGCCACTCCGCCGAGCTGGAGCGGTCCGTCGCGGGCTGGGCCTCCGAGCAGGCCAGGACGGTCGACTACGGCCTGCGGATCGCCGCCCAGGAGCAGGTCGGCCTGGCCTACGCCGGCTGGGACCGGCTGCTCACCCGGGTCGCGCTGCCCGCCTGGCGGCTCGGCCGCCACCCCGCGCACCTGAACGCCGGCGTGGTCGCCGCGCTCACCGAGCTGTCCCGCCGCGACCGGCTGGCCGACGGTTACGGCACCCGGCTCGGCGACCGCCCGGCCTGCGACCTGCTGGAGGAGCCCGGCGCGGTGGACCGCGCGGTCTCCCGGCTGGCCGCCGAGCTGTTCTTCGGCCGCCCGGCGGCCGGGACCTGGCACGAGCTGGAGTGGGTCGACTACCCGGCCGAGGTGGTGGACGCCGGCTGGCGGGCCAGGGCCGCCGCCCTGCAGTCCGCCCTCGACCGGCTCGCCCCGCAGTCCCGCCCGGGCGCCCCGACCCTCACCCGGCTGCTGGCCCGGCTGGCCGAGGGCGACGGCGAGCGGCTGGCCGCCGCCCTGGCCGCCCAGCTCGCCCGCACCACCACCCCGGCCCCGCTGCTGGAGCCCGACCGCACCGGCCGCGACCTGCTGGTCGACCACGTCACCGCGATGGTCTGCTGCGCCGCCGTGGACACCGCGGGCGGCGCCCCCGGCCTGGACTGGCTGGACGGCCCGGTGCTGCTGCTCGGCGGGGTCCGCCGCACGGACCTGGCCGGCCCGGTCGCCCAGGCGGTGGAGCAGGGCCAGGACGGGCCGCTGCGCGCCTGGCTGGACGCCGCCGAGGTGCGCCTGGAGAAGCCCGTCCGCCTCTGAGGCTCCGGGAGGCCCCGACCGCCCCGGGGCGGCGCTCGGCCCCCGGCACGCGCCCCCGGGGCCCCCGGCCGCCGGCCGTCTCCGCAGGCCGGAGGCCCTGTCCCGGCGGAGCGGAAGATTCCCGACACCAATTGCTACCGTGGGGTGACGGAGCGCCAGCACTGTGTGGTGTATTAGACCGCACGCACATCCGGGGGGCACGTGCCAACCGGGCCTCGGGAGCCGAAGGCGCGCCGGTGTCGAAAGCGACGAGCGACGAGCGAGGGCAGCGAGCGCCGGAGCGAGGAACGTCGACACCGGATCGGGAGCGGCCGGAGGCGAGCGAGGGATTCGCGGAAGTGCACCTGGGAGGGGCGCGTGGGGACCGAACTCAACGGCCGCTGGGAGTCGGGCACGCACGCTTACAGCGTCTCCGACCCCTTCGGCCAGGGCCCGCTGCCCTGGCTGCGCAGCCCCGACCAGTACCTCGCCGGGGCCGAGGGCGCGGTGCCCTGGTACGTCTCGGTGGACGCGCCCGGCCAGCAGCCGCTGTCGGCGGGGGTGCGGCCCAAGCCGCCGGTCGGCACCCCGCAGAGCTCCAACGACGTGGACCAGCAGATCAAGGGCTTCGCCTCGGCGGGGGTGATCCGCCCCGGCGGCTCGGTGGACTTCCGGGTCACCGTCAACCCGCCGCGCGAGTTCACCGTGGACGTCTACCGGATCGGCCACTACGGCGGCGACGGCGCCCGCCACATGACGTCCAGTCCGCTGATCTCCGGTCTGGCCCAGCCCGCGCCGCTGGTGGTCGAGCGGACGGTCTCCTGCCACCACTGGTGGCACTCCTGGCGGTTGCAGGTCCCGCCGCACTGGCAGCCCGGCGCGTACGTGGCCGTGCTGACCACCGCGGACATGCTGCACCGCAGTCACATCCCGTTCACCGTGCGGGACGTCGCCGAGCAGGGGCGGAGGGCCGAACTGCTGCTGGTGGTCCCGGACGTGACCTGGCAGGCGTACAACCTGTTCCCCGAGGACGGCCGGACCGGTGCCAGCCTGTACCACGCCTGGGACGGCCGGGGCGGCCTGGTCGGCGAGCCCGAGGCGGCCGTCACCGTCTCCTTCGACCGCCCGCACGCCACCGCCGGGCTGCCGCTGCACGTCGGCCACGCGTACGACTTCATCCGCTGGGCCGAGCGCTACGGCTACGACCTCTCCTACGCCACCGCGACCGACCTGCACGCCGGGCTGGTCGACCCGGGCGAGCACCGCGCGCTGGTCTTCCCCGGCCACGACGAGTACTGGTCCGAGCCGATGCGCCGGGCCGCCGAGCGGGCCCGGGACGGCGGCACCTCGCTGGTCTTCCTGTCCGCCAACACCATGTACTGGCGGGTGGAGCTGACCGCCGCCGCCTCCGGCGAACCGAACCGGCTGCTCAACTGCCGCAAGCGGCAGAAGGTCGGGCCGGGCAGCCCGGCCGCCGGGGTGCCCGGCGCGGCCAGCGCGCTCTGGCGGGACGCCGGGGAGCCCGAGCAGCACCTGCTGGGCGTGCAGTACTCGGGCCGGGTCGCCGCGCCCGTGCCGCTGGTCGCCCGGCACACCGCGCACTGGCTCTGGGACGGCACCGGGCTGCAGGAGGGCGACGAGCTGCCCGGACTGGTCGCGGGGGAGGCCGACCGGTACTACCCGAAGGTCGCGCTGCCCGAGCACACCGAGCGGGTGTTGCTGGCCCACTCGCCGTACCGGGACCTGGCCGGCCGCACCCGCTACCAGGAGACCTCGCTGTACCGGGCGCCCAGCGGCGCCTACGTCTTCGCGGCCGGTACCTTCGCCTGGTCGCCCGCCCTCGGCCGCCCCGGGCTCACCGACGAACGGGTCCAGCGGGCCACCGCCAACCTGCTGGACCGCCTCTGCAAGAACTGAGTCCGGGCCGCGTGGGAACCGAGCCCCGGGCTCCCCGGGAGCCCGGTCGGGCGGGCGTGAAAGACTGCGGGGGCAGTGACCTCCCCTTTCGCGGTGCCCCACGCCCGTGAACGACCCCTGAGGACTGAACACCTTGAGCGGATTTGTCACCAAGCCCGAGCCGGTCCAGGTACCCGGCCTGGTCCACCTGCACACCGGCAAGGTGCGCGACCTGTACCGCACCGGGTCGGGCGAGCTGGTGATGGTGGCCAGCGACCGGATGTCCGCCCACGACTGGGTGCTGCCGAACGAGATCCCGGACAAGGGCCGGGTGCTCACCCAGCTCTCGCTCTGGTGGTTCGAGCGGATCGCCGACATCGTCCCCAACCACGTGATCTCCACCGAGGTCCCGGCCGGCGCCCCCGCCGACTGGAAGGGCCGCACGCTGATCTGCAAGAGCCTGGACATGATCCCGGTGGAGGCGGTCGCCCGCGGCTACCTGGCCGGCTCCGGCCTGACCGAGTACGAGGAGAGCCGCACGGTCTGCGGCATCGCCCTGCCGGAGGGCCTGGAGAACAGCTCCGAGCTGCCCGCCCCGATCTACACCCCGGCCCTCAAGGCCGAGGTCGGCGAGCACGACGAGAACGTCCCGTACGAGGAGACCGCCCGCCGGATCGGCGCCGAGCTGGCCAACCAGGTCCGCCGCACCACCCTGGACGTGTACGCCCGCGCCCGCGACATCGCCCGCGCCCGCGGCATCATCCTGGCCGACACCAAGTTCGAGTTCGGCCTGCTGGACGGCGAGCTGATCATCGGCGACGAGGTGCTCACCCCGGACTCCTCCCGCTACTGGCCGGCCGACGAGTACCGGCCGGGCCGCTCGCAGGCGTCCTTCGACAAGCAGCTGATCCGCGACTGGCTGGTCTCCCCGGCCTCCGGCTGGGACCGCTACAGCGAGCAGCCGCCGCCGGAGCTGCCCGCCGAGCTGGTCGAGCGGACCCGGGCCAAGTACATCGAGGTGTACGAGCGGCTGACCGGCACCAGCTGGGTCTGAGCCCCTCCGCCGCCCGCGAGCACCGGATCCGTCAGATCCAGCCGTGCTCGCGGGCGATCCGCACCGCCGCGTGCCGGTTCTCGGCGCCCAGCTTGGTGGCCGCCGAGGACAGGTAGTTGCGCACGGTGCCCTGGGACAGTCCGGCCCGCCCGGCGATCTCCGCGATCGGGGTGCCGTCCGCGGCCAGTTCCAGGACGTCCGTCTCGCGCGGGGTCAGCGGGGTCTCCCCGGCGCTGATCGCGTCCGCCGCCAGCTCCGGGTCCACGTACCGGCCGCCGGAGAGCACGGTACGGATGATGCCGGCCAGGTCGGCCGCCGAGACGGTCTTCGGCAGGAAGCCGCGCACCCCGACCTCCAGCGCCCGCTTGAGGTAGCCGGGGCGGCCGTGGCCGGTGACGATCATGCAGCGGCAGTCCGGCAGCACCTGGCGCAGCTCGGTGGCCACCTCGATGCCGTCCTTGCCGGGCATCTGGAGGTCCAGCACCGCGACGTCCGGCCGGTGCGCCCGGGCCATCGCCAGCGCCTCCGGGCCGGAGCCGGCCTGGGCGACCACCTCGATGTCCTCCTCCAGCGAGAGCAGCGCGGCCATGGCGCCGCGGATCAGGTGCTCGTCGTCGGCGAGCAGGACGCGCACGGGCGGGGTGTCGGTCATCGGACGGCCTTCCTCGGCAGCGGGGCCCGCGGTGGCGGGGGATCCGCGGGGGCAGCGGGACCCGCAGTGGGAGCGGGATCCGCGGTGGCAGGGGTCAGAGCGGTACGGCGGCGAGCATCCGGAAGGTGCCCGGCACGGCCGTCGGGACGGTCAGTTCGCCGTCGTGGGCGGCCAGCCGCTCGCGCAGGCCGCGCAGCCCGGTTCCGGCGCCCTGGGAGGGCAGCGGGACCTCCGGCACGCCGTCGTTCTCCAGTTCCAGCACCGCCCGGCCGTCCTCCCGCCGCAGCCGGATCCGGCAGTGGGCGGCCTCGCTGTGCCGCAGCACGTTGGTGGTGGCCTCGCGGATCACCCAGCCGAGCACCGACTGCACCGGCAGCGGCAGCCCGTCGGCGTTCTCGCCGAGGTCGATCTCGCAGGCGATGTCGGCGGAGCGCAGTACGGCCCGGGCACCGATCGCCTCGGCGCGCAGGTCGGCGGTGCGGTAGCCGCGGACGACGTCCCGGACCTCGCGCTGCGACTCCTGGGCGATCCGCTGCACCTCGGACATCTGCTCGGCGGCCTCCGGGCGCCCGCGCTTGGCGAGTTGGACGGCGAGCTCGCTCTTCAAGGCGATGGTGGTGAGGTTGCGGCCCATCACGTCGTGCAGGTCGCGGGAGAAGCGCAGCCGCTCCTCGGCGACGGCCAGCCGGGACTGCGCCTCGCGGGCGGTGTCCAGTTCCCAGACGACGGCGGTCACCCACGCGGCGCTGCGGCAGCTGCCGATCAGGACGAAGGTGCCGATGACCGCGCCGACCACCCACCCCGCGGTGGTGAAGAGGTTGATGCCGGCCAGCAGCATCGCGGGAGCGACCGCGAGCGGCGCGGCGACCGCGCCGACGAAGGCCCAGCGCACCGGCAGGCCCACCCCGGCCGGTCCGGTGGCCCCGCCCACCAGGGCGGCGGCGATCACGGTGGTGAACGGCGCGCCGGGATTCGGTGACAGGCTGTCGGAGGACGGTCCGAGCAGCAGCAGGGCCCAGGAGCCCCCGACCGCGAGCGCGGCGTTGACGGCCAGCCAGCGGCGGTGGGGGCTGGGCCGTCCCAGGTAGTGGTCGAGGGAGGTGCGGTAGGCCCGGATGGTGACCAGCACCGAGGCGAGGGAGAGCACCAGGGCGACCCGGGCGAGGGAGGCCGAGCCCGTGATCCGTACCGAGGAGGCGCTGGCCAGCAGGTTCACCGGCAGCCCGATCCACGCGACCAGGTAGAGCGACCAGCGGAAGTACAGCTCGGCGCGTTGCGGCTTGCCGTAGCCCTTCCAGCGGCGGATCGGCCCCCGGACCATCGCAGTGTCCCCCGTCCGAGTCACGATCGTGTCGCTGTCTTCATATCAGAGGCGGGCCGGGGGCGGGTCCTTCGGTTTCCCGTTCGTCCTGGTCGTTCGCCCTGGTCAGCGGCGGGGTTCCCAGCGGAAGTAGCGGACCGCGCCCCAGATCGCGAGGCCCAGCCAGACCGTGCCGGTGACCAGGTGCGGGGCGGCGGCGTCCCAGCTGCCCAGGAAGCCGGTCGGGGCGGCCGAGCCGTCGGTGCCGAACCAGCCGACCCGGATCAGCTGGAAGGCCGGGGTGGTCGGCAGCAGCCGGCAGACGTCGGCCAGCTGGGAGGGCATCACCTCCAGCGGGACGAACAGGCCGGAGCCGAACTGCATGACCAGCATGACCGGCAGGGTGGTGATGCCCGCGCTCTCCACGGTCTTGGTGAAGGCGCTGGACAGCGCGGCCAGGGCGATCATGGTGGCCAGCGTGAGCACCAGGCCGACCAGCATCAGCAGCGGGTTGACCGGCACCGCCAGGTGCAGGCCGAGGCTCCCGCCGACCCCGATCAGGGCGGCCATCAGCAGGCCGAGGGTGAGCGAGGGGACGGCGGTGCCGAGCAGGATCTCCAGGTCCCGGGCCTCGCCGGTGCGCAGCCGCTTGAGCACCAGTTCGCCGCGCCGACCGACGTACGCGGCGGTCAGGTTGTAGTACACGACGAAGGCCAGGACCATCCCGACCGAGCCGTAGACCAGCATCGAGTCGATGTCCAGGCCGGGGGTGTTCTCGGCCTGCTGCTTGAGGATGCTGCGCAGCGAGCCGATCAGCACCACCGGCAGCACCACGGCGGTGAACAGGGCGGTGCGGTTGCGCAGCAGCAGGGTGGCCTCGGCGCGGCCGAGGGCGAGCAGGCGGCCGGCGGTGGTGCTCGGGGCACCCGTGGCGGTGGTGGCTGCGGTGGTCATCGGGCGGATCCGATCAGGCGGCGGCGGGCGGGACGGGTGGGGGCGGCGGGCCCCGCGGGCGGTGTGGCGCCGGGCGGGGCCTGGTGGGCGGCCTCGGAGGCGATGGCGAGGAAGGCCTCCTCCAGCGAGGCGCTGCGGGCGTCCAGGGCGCCGAGCGCGATCCCGTGGTGGCGGGCCCAGCCGAGCAGGTCGGTGAGGGTGTCCTGGAGGCAGGTGCTCTGCACGGTGACCTTGCGGCCGTCGACGGTGACCTCGGCGCCGACCAGGACGGGCAGCGCGGCCCCGGCCCGCCCGTGGTCGAGCAGCTCGGGGAGCTCGAAGGTGATCCGGGAGGGCCGGCCGGCGATCACCTCGGCGACGGTGCCGGTGGTGACGACCCGGCCGCCGTGCATGATGGCCAGTCGGTCGGCGAGCTCCTCGGCCTCCTCCAGGTAGTGGGTGGTGAGCAGCACCGTGGTGCCCTGGGCGCGCAGTTCGCGGACCAGCCGCCACACGGCGGCGCGCGCCTCCGGGTCGAGGCCGGTGCTGGGCTCGTCCAGGAACAGCACCTCGGGGCGGCCGAGCAGGGCCATCGCGAGGTCGAGCCGGCGCCGTTCGCCGCCGGACAGCTGCTTGACCCGGACGTCGGCGCGGTGGCCGAGGCCGACCAGCTCCAGCGCCTCCGCCACCGGGCGGGCGCCGCTGGTCATCCCGGCCCAGGTGCGGCCGGTCTCGGCGGCGGTGAGCTCGCCGGGGAAGCCGCCCTCCTGGAGCATGATGCCGATCCGCGGCCGGACGGCGGCGCGCTCCGCGAAGGGGTCGTGGCCGAGCACCCGGACGCTGCCGGCGCCGGGAGCGGCCAGGCCCTCGATGACCTCCATGGTGGAGGTCTTGCCGGCGCCGTTGGTGCCGAGCAGGGCGAACAGCTCACCGCGGCCGACGGTCAGGTCGACGCCACGGACGGCGTGGTACGCGGCGGCGCCGGTGCCGTAGTGGCGGTGCAGGTCGGTGACCTCGATCACGCTGTCCCCGGGGCGGGCGGGCTGGCTCTTTTCCATGCCCCAAGCCTTCCGCCGCCGGGGCCTTCCGGGCAGTGCGGGCCGTCATCGGTCCGTGCTGCGGATCCATGGGTCGGCGATGACAAATGTCATGGGGAGGAGCGGGGGAGGAGCACGGGAGAACGTGCGGGAATACGCCGAAGGCCCCCTCGATCCGAGGGGGCCTTCGCTCTGGAGCGGACGACGAGATTCGAACTCGCGACCCTCACCTTGGCAAGGTGATGCTCTACCAACTGAGCTACGTCCGCATGGTCAGACTATTGAGTTGTGCTGTGCTCGCACACTGCGAGCGGACGACGAGATTCGAACTCGCGACCCTCACCTTGGCAAGGTGATGCTCTACCAACTGAGCTACGTCCGCATGGTGCCTGGTGGGCACCTGCCGCCTCTTTGGATCTCTCCGTTGCGGCGACGAGGAATACTCTACAGCATCGCTCGAGGTGGTCGCCCCACCCTTTCGGTCCAGGCGGGCGGGGCGACCTGGGGCGTGCCCCGACGGGGTCAGTTCGCTTCGGCGAACGCCTCGTAGACGTGCTTGGGGATGCGACCGCGGGCCGGGAGTTCCATGCCGCGCGACAGGGCCCAGGCGCGCACGGCGGCCGGGTCCGGGGTGAGCGCGGTGCGGCGGAAGGACTTTCCGGTGCGGCTCTGCCGACGGCCGGCCGCGACGAACGGAGCGAGGGCCTCCCGCAGCTTTTCCGCGTTGTCCACGGACAGGTCGATCTCGTACGACTTCCCGTCGACACCGAAGTGGACGGTTTCCGCTGCGGCACCGCCGTCCAGGTCGTCGGAGAGCGTGACAACTACACGCTGAGCCATGGGTGTCAATCCTCTCGGGCAATTCGGCCGCCGGTTCGCGGAGTGCGCCCGCCGGCCTGATGTGCACCCACTCGCGCAAGCGCATACGGGCAGGCCTGGTGGCCCGCCGGATACGCAGCACTTGCCGCGACAGGTGGCCCTATTCTGCACCCGAAGGGGGTCGAAATCGAAGAGTTCGGCATTCTTTTCCGGATATTCACGAGTCTTCGCGGCACTGCCGGATACCGGAGTGCGGGACGGGAGGATCTGTCCCCAAGTGCCGTATTCGGGTGTTCTTCGGGCAGCGCGGTTCGGGGCCCCGAATCCCGGGAAACGGGGCCGCCCGGGCGGGGGGTGGGGGCGTCGGATCCCTTGTGGCGTAAGGGGCCTGGGTCTACGCGCGTCACCCGCCCCGGCCAGCAATCCTGCCCCGAACGGCCGGTAGTCTGGAGTTCCCCCGCCTCACCGAAGACACCACCGGGAGTGCCAGTGGCACGCGTCGTAGTCGACGTCATGCTCAAGCCGGAGATCCTCGACCCCCAGGGCCAGGCGGTGCAGCGTGCACTGCCCCGTCTCGGATTCACCGGGATCGCCGACGTCCGCCAGGGCAAGCGTTTCGAGCTGGAGCTGGAGGGTCCGGTCGACGACGCCGCGCTCGCCCGTATCCGCGAAGCCGCCGAGACCTTTCTCGCCAACACCGTGATCGAGGACTTCACCGTCCGGGTCGAGGAGGCGGCGAAGTGACCACCCGCGTAGGCGTCGTCACTTTCCCCGGTTCCCTCGACGACCGCGACGCCCAGCGCGCGGTCCGCCTGGCCGGCGCGGAGCCGGTCGCCCTCTGGCACCGTGACAAGGATCTCCACCAGGTCGACGCCGTCGTCCTGCCGGGCGGATTCAGTTACGGCGACTATCTGCGCTGCGGCGCGATCTCCCGCTTCTCGCCGGTGATGGAGACCGTCATCGAGCAGGCCCGGCTCGGAATGCCGGTGCTCGGTATCTGCAACGGCTTCCAGGTGCTGTGCGAATCGCACCTGCTGCCCGGCGCGCTCACCCGGAACGACTCGCTGCACTTCATCTGCCGCGACCAGAAGCTCCGGATCGAGAACGCGGGCACCGCCTGGACCGGGGATTACTCGGTGGGCCAGGAAATCGTCGTCCCGCTCAAGAACGGCGAGGGCCGCTTCGTCGCCGAGGCCCACGTCCTGGACGAGCTGGAGGCCGAGGGCCGGGTCGTGGCCCGATACCTCGACGTCAACCCGAACGGTTCGTACCGCGACATCGCCGGCATCACCAACGCCGCCGGCAATGTCGTCGGCCTGATGCCGCACCCGGAGCACGCCGTGGAGCCGCTCACCGGTCCGACCACCGAGGGACTGGGCTTCTTCACTTCCGTCCTCAAGCAGCTGGTGAACGCCTGATGAGCCTCGACACCGTCAAGAACGCCGAGCAGACCCCGGACGCCGCCCAGCCGTGGGCCGAACTCGGCCTCAAGCAGGACGAGTACGCGCGCATCCGGGAGATTCTCGGCCGCCGCCCGACCGGCGCCGAACTCGCGATGTACTCGGTCATGTGGTCCGAGCACTGTTCGTACAAGAGCAGCAAGGTCCACCTCAAGCAGTTCGGCGAGAAGAAGCCGGATTCGGACGCGATGCTCGTCGGCATCGGCGAGAACGCCGGTGTGGTCGACGTCGGCCAGGGCTACGCGGTGACCTTCAAGGTCGAGTCGCACAACCACCCGTCGTACATCGAGCCCTACCAGGGCGCGGCCACCGGCATCGGCGGCATCGTGCGCGACATCCTGGCGATGGGCGCCCGCCCGGTCGCCGTGATGGACCCGCTGCGCTTCGGTGCGGCCGACCACCCGGACACCCGGCGCGTGCTGCCCGGCATCGTCGCGGGCATCGGCGGCTACGGCAACTGCCTGGGCCTGCCGAACATCGGCGGCGAGGTCGTCTTCGACTCCTGCTACCAGGGCAACCCGCTGGTCAACGCGCTGTGCGTGGGCGTCATGAAGCACGAGGACATCCACCTCGCGCAGGCCTCCGGCGCCGGCAACAAGGTCATCCTGTACGGCGCCCGCACCGGCGGCGACGGCATCGGCGGCGTCTCGGTGCTGGCCTCCGAGACCTTCGACGACACCAAGCCGACCAAGCGCCCCGCCGTCCAGGTCGGTGACCCGTTCCAGGAGAAGCTCCTGATCGAGTGCACCCTGGAGATCTTCCGGGAGAAGCTCGTCAAGGGCATCCAGGACCTCGGCGGCGCCGGCCTGTCCTGCGCCACCAGCGAGCTGGCCTCGGCCGGCTCCGGCGGCATGCGGATCGACCTCGACACCGTGCACCTGCGCGACCACACGCTCTCGCCGGAGGAGATCCTCATGAGCGAGTCGCAGGAGCGCATGTGCGCGATCGTCGAGCCCGACAAGGTCGCCCGCTTCCTGGAGATCTGCGAGAAGTGGGACGTCATCGCCAACGTCATCGGCGAGGTGACCGACGGCGAGCGCCTGGAGATCTTCTGGCACGGTGAGCTCGTGGTCGACGTGCCCCCGCGCACCGTCGCCCACGACGGCCCGGTCTACCAGCGCCCCTACGCCCGCCCGAGCTGGCAGGACGCGCTCCAGGCCGACGCCCCCACCGCCGAGCGGCTGGCCCGCCCGACCACCGGCGAGGGCCTCAAGGCCGACCTGCTCAAGGTCGCGAGCCACCCGAACCAGGCCTCCAAGTCCTGGATCACCGACCAGTACGACCGCTACGTGCTCGGCAACACCGTGCTCTCGCACGGCGAGGACTCGGGCATGATCCGGATCGACGACGAGACCAACCTCGGCGTCTCGGTCGCCACCGACGGCAACGGCCGCTACGCCAAGCTGGACCCGTACACCGGAGCCCAGCTGGCCCTGGTCGAGGCCTACCGCAACGTCGCGGCCGGCGGTGCCAAGCCGCTCGCGGTCTCCGACTGCCTCAACTTCGGCTCCCCCGAGGACCCGGACGTGATGTGGCAGTTCGCCGAGGCCACCCGCGGCCTGGCCGACGCCTGCCTGGTGCTCGGCACCCCGGTCACCGGCGGCAACGTCTCGCTGTACAACCAGACCGGCGAGGTCGCCATCCACCCGACCCCCGTGGTCGCGGTGCTCGGCGTCATCGACGACGTCACCCGGCGCACCCCGGTCGCCTTCGCCGAGGAGGGGCAGCTGCTCTACCTGCTCGGCGACACGGCGGACGAACTCGGCGGCTCGGCCTGGTCGCAGGTCGTCCACGACCACCTCGGCGGCCTGCCGCCCGCGGTGGACCTGGAGCGCGAGCGGCTGCTCGGCGACATCCTGATCGCCGCCTCGCGCGACGGCATGATCGACGCCGCGCACGACCTCTCCGACGGCGGCCTCGGCCAGGCGCTCGTGGAGAGCTGCCTCAAGGGCGGTCACGGCGCCCGGATCGTCGTGCCCGAGGGCACCGACCCGTTCGTCCTGCTGTTCTCGGAGTCGGCCGGCCGCGCCGTCGTGGCGGTGCCGCGCAGCGAGGAGCTCCGCTTCAACGACATGTGCACCGCGCGTGGCCTGCCGGCCACCCGGATCGGTGTCGTGGACGGCGACAGCCTCGACGTCCAGGGGCAGTTCAGCGTCACGCTGGCCGAGTTGAAGGACGCCCACACCGGCGTCATCGAGGCCCTGCTGGCCTGACCGGCGATTGTCGAGGGGGGGGGGGGGGGGGGGGGGGCACCCCCCCCCCACCCCGGCTGTGGGCTCCCCCCCCCACCCACACACCCCACAAAC
>NZ_JBHYGR010000023.1:56927-94860 GCF_042738155.1 Kitasatospora sp. NPDC059088
CTCCCCCCCCGCGCGGCGTATCCCCCCCCCCCCCCCGGGGCCGCCTGCGCCGGGGGGGGCCCCCCGGGGGGGCGGGGGCGGCCCCCGCCCCCCCGCCCCCCCCCCCCCCCCCTCGGCGTATGTTGGCCCCATGCCCGCCAAGTCCCGTACGTACCAACCGCAGAAGGTCCGCGCCGCGCTGGCCGCCCAGACCGGGGCGCTGCGCGCCGCCGTGGCGGGCCTCGGCGACGAACAGCTGGACCTGCCGACCAGGTTGGGGGACTGGCGGGTGCGGGAGCTGCTCGCCCATCTGGCCGTCCAACTCGACTTCGTCCCCGCGCACCTGGACGATCCGCTCCAGGGGCGCCCGCCGCTCGACCTGCCGGGCTGGGTGGCGGCGGTCGGCACGGTGGCGCCGCTGCTGGACGAGCAGGCCCGGGACCGGGCCGCGGCGGACTTCGGCGGGGACGCGGCCGCCGTCGCGGCGGCCTTCGGGCGGGCCGCCGACGCGCTGACCGGTCTGCTGGCGAAGCCCGAAGCCGCCGACCCGGTACGGCGGTTCGAGATCCGGCTCGGCTCGATGACGCTCGCCGACATGCTGGTCACCAGGCTGGTGGAGACCGTCGTGCACGCCGACGACCTGGCCGACGCCCTCGGCGCCGCCGCGTTCCCGCACGAGCGCCAGGCCCTCGCCGCCGTCACCCGGCTGCTCGCCGACGCGCTGGCCGTCCGGGCCCCTGGCGGCGCGGTCGAGCTGCGGATCCCGCCGTACGCCGTCGTCCAGGCCGTCGAGGGCCCCCGGCACACCCGGGGCACCCCGCCGAACGTGGTCGAGACCGACCCGCTGACCTGGATCCGGCTGGCCACCGGCCGGCTGCCCTGGGCGGCGGCGGTGGCCGACCACCGGGTGTCCGCCTCGGGGGAGCGCAGCGACCTGGGGGCGTACCTGCCGGTGCTGGGGTAGCGGCCCGAACCGGACGCGTCCTAGTGCAGCTGGTCGACCAGGGCTGTGGCGGCCTTGCGCAGGGGTTCGCCGGTGAGGGCCTGGTCCGGCTCGCCGGTGCCGGGGTTCTGGGACAGCATCAGCACGATGTCGCCCTCGCCCTGGTGCGCGATCCGGGCGAGGGCCGCGGTTCCCTTGCTGCCGAGGATCCGGGTCTGGCCGGGGCCCGGCTGCTCGGTGGCGACCTGCTGGAGCTCGGCGACGGACAGCTCCGCGGCGCGCCGGATGCCCGGCAGGAGCATGTTGACGGCCACCCCGGACTGCGGGACGGCGAACAGTTCGAGGTCCAGCCGCGCCGTGCCGACCTGGTAGGCGCAGCTGACGTCGGCGTTCGGCGGAGTGGCCGGGATCGACGGCATGGTCGGCGGGTGGCTCGCGCCGGACGGCCACGGCTGCGGCGGCAGGCCGTCGCCGACGCTGCCCTGCACGGCGTGCCCGTCGTACTCGTGGTCCGGGGTGACGGTGCCGGGGATCCCGGCCGCCTGCAGCGCCTTGCCGAGGTCGAGGCCGAACGGGCAGGTGTCCTGCTTGTCCTGCTGGAGCTTCTCGGCGGTCGAGCGGACGGAGCCGTAGGACAGTGCGCCGGGCCCGGGGACGCCCCCGGTCGAGGACGAGCAGGCGGCGGCGCCGAGGGCGATCCCGGCGGCGGCGAACACGGCGGTGAGCTTTCGGCGGTGGGCAGCGGTCATGGTCGCAGGGTAGGCGCCGGGGGTCCCGGCCAACTGCCGATCAGGTCTCAACTCCGTTCCGAAGCGCGGCGCCGGACGCTCCTCAGGGCACGGCCGGGCCGCTCAGGTAGGTGCCCTCGGCGGAGTACGGCCAGGCGTTCGGCGTGCAGCCCTTGAGGCCGTAGATCTGCTGCATCATCGCGGGTGCGGGCTTGCCCGGGCCGGGGCAGGTCTCGTGGCCGTGGCCGATCCGGTGGCCGACCTCGTGATTGATGATCAGGGCCCGGTACTCGTCCAGCGGCCCGTCGAACTGGGGTGAACCGGTGTTCCAGCGCTTGGAGTTGACGAGCACCTGGTTGCCGACGTTGCAGTTCACCTCGCCGTGGGTGTCCAGGCCGGAGGCGCCGCAGATCTTGTCGACGGTTGCCGGGGAGGCGATCTTCACGGTGAAGTCGTAGGAGCCGCCGGCGACCAGCTGGAAGGCGTTCTTGCGGTCGTTGGTCCAGCCGCGGCGGTCGCCCAGGAAGCCGTGGATCTGCGCGGCGGCGGAGGCGGCGTCGATGCCGATGCCGTCCTCGACCTCCACCCGGTAGCGGCGCACGGTGCCGCGCCCGACCGCCTTGGCGTTGGCGGGGGCGGTGCTGAACGTGCCCGAGCCCTTGGTGGGGCCGGGGTCCGGGGCGGTGGGCGTCGGCGTGGGCGTGGGCGTCGGGGTGTTCACCGGGGTCGGGGTGGGGGCCGCCGACGGGGTGCCGGGTGCCTGTTCGGCGGGCGGGGCGAGCCGGGCCTGGGCGGAGGCGGCGGGGGCCGGGGCGTCCGGGGAGCGCTCCAGGGCGAAGGCCGCGGCGCCCAGCAGCAGCACGGAGGCCACCAATGCCGTGAGCATGCCAGGTCCGATCCGGCGGGATGCCCGGCGACGGCGTCTGCTGCGAGCGTTCTTGGACTGAGTGGCTCGCCGGCGGGCGGATCTGGCTGCGGGCACGCGCCACACCCTGACATGGCGAACGGGTGAATGTCCATATACCCGGTATGCAACCTTCGGGGCCCGTCGTGCGTTGGGCGGCGCTCGTCGGGCCGGCGGGCGGCCGATCACCGGGGGGCGGTTGACCCCAGGGCCCCGAATGGCAGACTGCACCCATGGCGATCCACAGGAATCTTCTCGACGGCCCCGAACCGACCCTGCTGCCCGAGGACGAGCAGCCCTACCGGATGCTGGCGGAGGAGTCCGCCTCACCGACCCAGGTGGCCGCGGAGTTCCCGACCTTCTGCCTCGCCTGGGCCATGCTCGCCGACGACGCCTACGCCGCCGGCCGGTACGTCGAGTCGTACGCCTACGCCCGCACCGGCTACCACCGGGGCCTCGACGCGCTGCGCCGCAACGGCTGGAAGGGCCACGGCCCGGTGCCGTGGGAGCACCGCGGCAACCGCGGCTTCCTGCGCTGCCTGGCGGCGCTCGCCCGGGCGGCCGGCGCGATCAAGGAGACCGAGGAGGAGGCCCGCTGCTGGCAGTTCCTCAAGGACAGCAGCGCGGAGGCGTACGCGGAGCTCAAGCAGTCGACCGAGCTGTAGGCACCCCGACGGTGTGACCGTGCCCCCGGCGGACGATCCACCGGGGGCACTCAGCACTCCGGGCGCCGGTCGTGCCGGCCGCCGGTTACTTCAGGCGCTTGCCGGCCGAGCGCAGCTGCTCGGCGGCCTCGCGCACGCGGGCGGCCATGCCGGCCTCGGCCAGCTTGCCCCAGGTGCGGGGGTCGTAGGTGTTCTTCTTGCCGACCTCGCCGTCGACCTTCAGCACGCCGTCGTAGTTGGCGAACATGTGGCCGGCCACCGGGCGGGTGAAGGCGTACTGGGTGTCGGTGTCCAGGTTCATCTTCACGACGCCGTTCTCCAGCGCGGTGGCGATCTCCTCGGTGGTCGAGCCCGAGCCGCCGTGGAAGACGAAGTCGAACGGGTCGGTCCGGCCGTACTGCTTGCCGATCGCGTCCTGCAGCTCGCGCAGCAGCTCCGGCTTGAGCACGACGTTGCCCGGCTTGTACACGCCGTGCACGTTGCCGAAGGAGGCGGCCAGCAGGTAGCGGCCCTTCTCGCCCAGGCCCAGCGCCTCGGCGGTGCGCACCGCGTCGTTGACGGTGGTGTACAGCTCGTCGTTGATCTCGTGGGTGACGCCGTCCTCCTCGCCGCCGGTCGGGGTGATCTCGACCTCAAGGATGATCTTGGCGGCGGCGGCCTGGGCCAGCAGCTCCTGGGCGATCTCCAGGTTGTCGGCGAGGGTCTCGGCCGAGCCGTCCCACATGTGCGACTGGAACAGCGGGTTCTGGCCCTTGGCCACGCGCTCGGCGGAGACCGCCAGCAGCGGGCGGACGTAGCCGTCCAGCTTGTCCTTCGGGCAGTGGTCGGTGTGCAGCGCGACGGTGATGTCGTACTTGGCGGCGACGATGTGGGCGAACTCGGCGAGCGCGACCGCGCCGGTGACCATGTCCTTGCTGTGCTGGCCGCCCAGGAACTCCGCGCCACCGGTCGAGATCTGGATGATGCCGTCGCTCTCGGCCTCGGCGAAACCGCGCAGCGCGGCGTGCAGGGTCTGCGACGAAGTGACGTTGATGGCCGGGTAGGCGAACTTGCCCGCCTTGGCCCGGTCCAGCATCTCGTTGTAGACCTCGGGAGTTGCGATGGGCATGCGATCCGCTCCTGTCGGGTTGCGGCGTACGGACGGTGCTGTCCGACGCTGTGTACGCCTTCGTGACGACTCCGTGCCGGCCCGCCGACGCGCGGCGCTGCGGTGTGGCTCTCCGGCACCAAGGTTCGAGGCGACCTCCGCGGTACGGCCATGAGGGTGGTGGGCCGCTGCGGACCGGACGCCGGTGTCATCTTCCCAGACTCGTGCCCGCAGGTCAGCAGGAGCCCGTCTGTCGGGACGGCGTACCGGACGGCGCGGCCGGAACTCGTCGGCGGTTCCGCGCCCACCGGCCCGGTCCGCGCTCCCGGTCGGCGCTCCCGGTGCACGCTCCCGGTCCGCGGCCTCGGCCGGACGTCACCGGAAAGGTACGCCCGCTATCCTGCGCCCGTGGACTACAACCAGCTGGCCGTCAACGTGCTCGACGCCAAATCCCTGATCTCGTCCCTCGGCGCCATCGGGCTGATCGCGATCATCTTCGCGGAGACCGGCCTGCTGGTCGGCTTCTTCTTCCCGGGTGACTCGCTGCTGATCCTGGCGGGCGTGGCCGCCTCGAACGCGGCCTCCTCGGTGCTCGGCGACGGTGCGAAGCTGCCGATCGCCGTGCTGCTCGTGGGCTGCCCGATCGCGGCGATCGCCGGTGCCCAGCTGGGGCACCTGATCGGTGTCAAGGTCGGACCGAGGATGTTCGACAAGCCCGAATCGAAGATCTTCCGCCGCGAGTACGTGGTGAAGGCGGAGGAGTACTTCAACAAGTTCGGCTCGGGCAAGGCCGTGGTGCTGGCCCGCTTCATGCCGATCATCCGGACCTTCCTGAACCCGGTGGCCGGCACCCTGGAGATGCCCGCGAAGACCTTCTTCGTGTGGAACGTCGTCGGCGGCGTGCTCTGGACCGAGTCCATGCTGCTGATCGGCTACTTCTTCGGCGACGCGCTCGCCCCGGTGATCGACAAGTACCTGATCCCGGCCGTGCTGCTGATCGTGCTGCTGTCGGTCTCGCCGATCCTGGTCGAGGTCGTGCGGGAGCGCCGCAAGAAGAAGGCCGGCATCGTCGAGGCCCCGGCCGGCGACGCGGTGCAGAGCGGCAGCGGGCGGCACCGCCGCGGCTGAGGCGGTGCGGCGTACGGCTGCACGGCGCGTACGGCTGCACGGCTTCACGGTGCAGTGACGGAGGGCCGGGCCCCGTTCCACGTGGTTTCACGTGAAACAGGGCCCGGCCCTCGGTGTTGCCCGGGGTGCCCGTACGGGTCAGAGACCCAGGTCGTCCAGGTCGTACGCGGTCACGTACTCCAGGCCCTGCTCCGCGATCGCGGCCGCGCCACCGCGCTCGACGATCACCGCGACGCCGACCACCTCGGCGCCCGCCTCGCGCAGCGCCTCGACGGCGGTCAGCACCGAGCCACCGGTGGTGGAGGTGTCCTCGACCGCCAGCACCCGGCGGCCCTTCACCTCGGGGCCCTCGATCCGGCGCTGCAGGCCGTGCGCCTTGCCCGCCTTGCGGACCACGAAGGCGTCCAGCTTCTGCCCGCGCGCGGCGGCGGCGTGCAGCATCGAGGCCGCCACCGGGTCGGCGCCCAGGGTCAGGCCGCCGACGGCGTCGTACTCCAGGTGGGAGGTCGCGTCCAGCATCACCCGGCCGACCAGCGGGGCGGCCTCGCCGTCCAGCGTGATCCGGCGCAGGTCGACGTAGTAGTCGGCCTCCTTGCCGGAGGAAAGGGTGACCTTGCCGTGCACGACGGCCTTGTCCTTGATCTGTGCCAGCAGGGCGTCGCGGTCGTTGCTCATGAGCGTTCAGTCTAGGCCCTGACGGCCTGCGGGGCGCTCGCGGCTAGCGCCGGCGCAGCGCCCTGACCAGCACCACGGCGCCGCCCAGCAGGGCCACCGAGCCGCCGATCACCCACGGCACCGCACTGCGGCCGCCCGCGCCCGGCACCACGATGCCACCGGCCTCGCCGCCCCAGCGGGACGCCGCCCGGGCCCGCGCGCTGCGGGCCGGCAGCGCCGGGGCGTACCGGCCGCGCGGCGGGGCGTGGTCCACCTCCTCGGCCGAACGGCCGACGATGCTGCGGCGGACCGGGCCGGAGAGCTCCGGCTCGTCCTCGTAGGCGAAGAGCGGCTCGACCGGGAGCTCCTCGGCGACCCCGTCCTGCGGACCGCCGGTGCCGGCCTCGGCGGCGTCGCCGTCGCCGCGCTCGTCGATGTCGTCCTCGCCGTCGTTGTCGTCGTCGGCGGCGGAGCCGGTGGGGAGGCCGAAACGCTCGGCATCGGCGTCGGAGAAGGCGATCAGGTCGGAGAGGTCGTCGTCCAGGTCGTCGCCGGGCTGGTCCTGGCGGTCCTCGATGAACACCACCTCGGCGTCCGTCCCGGTGACCGTCCCGTCGTCCGTCCCGGCGTCGGCCTCGTCCGAGGGCTCCGACCCGGCCTCGTCCGCGGCCTTGTCCGCGGCCTCGTCGGCGAGCTCCTCGTCGCCGACGGCCGGGGCGTCCGGGGAGGTGAGCGCGAGGGCGAAGCGCTCCAGCAGACGGCGGCCGACGGCGTCGAGGGTCTCGGCGTCGAACTCGGTCAGCCGGCCGGTGGCGCTCAGGTCGCCGGTGAAGCGGACCGTCGCGGTGCCGTCCTCGGCACCCTCCGCGACGCTCACCCGTACGGTGGCGGTCGCCTCGCCGCTGCCCCGGGCCTCCTCGCCCTCGGCCAGCACGGTCAGCACACCGCCCCGGCCCTCGATCAGCGACAGCACGCCCTTGTAGGTGATCGTGGAGCCGCCGATCCGCAGTTTCAGCCGCCCGCCGATCTCCTCGGCCGGCCCGGTCCCGACCGCCGCCGGCTCGGTGCTCAGACCCGGCACGCTCCGCGCCAGCAGCGCCGGATCCTGCAAGGCCTGCCGCACCAGCTCTGCGGACATCGGGACGACAACCTCATGCTCCATGCCACGGAGCCTACCGACTGGGCCCCGCCCGGTCCCCACCCACCACCGCCCGACTTTCCCCGGCCCGCCCCCGCCCGCCCGGGCTCCGGGGCGTGTCCCGCGCCCGTTCGCCCGGTCGGCCCGTCCGCTCCCGGCCCGGGGCCCCGGAGCCGCTTCGTGCGCGGCGCGGTGCACCGCTCGGACGTGGGCCCGACCGGGTGCACCGCCGAGGTCGGCCGCCGGGTCAGCGCGGTGCCAGCAGGGTGAGGGGGGCCGGGGGGCGGGGTGGGCGGAGGGCGGTGAGGCGGGTGGTCGAGGCGCGGAGGGTGTCGGGGGTGAGGGCCCGGGGTGGTGGGGCGTCGGGGGCGAGGGTGAGCGGGGGCGGGGTGGCGGCGGCGAGCAGGAAGTCCTGGGCGGCGTCCGGCGGGCCCGGGCGGCAGCCGGCGGTGGCGCTGCCGTCGACCGCGTACGGGGCGGTCCGCAGCCCGACCGCGCGGAGGCCGGACTCGATCTGCCAGAGGCCGTCCCCGCCGCCCCCGCCTTCCCCGCCGGCGCGGACGGCGATCCGGCCGCCGGGGGCCAGCAGCCGGGCGGCGAGGCCGTAGAACTCCTGGGAGTGGAACTTGACCGGGCCGCCGTCCGAGGGGGCGGGCAGGTCGGCGAGCACCACGTCGTACTCCTCGTCGGGTGCGCCGCGCAGCCAGGCCAGCGGGTCGGCGGCGATGCTGCGGACCCTGGGGTCGTCCAGGGCGTGGCCGTCGAGGGCGGCGAGGCCGGGGTCGGTGCGGGCGAGCCGGGGGAGCGCCGGGTCGGCGTCGACGAGGCGGACGGAGCGGACGCCGCGGTGCCGCAGCACCTCCCGCAGGGCGAGGCCGTCGCCGCCGCCGAGCAGCAGGACCCGGGCGTCGGGGCCGGCGGCCATGGCCGGGTGGACGAGGCCTTCGCTGCCCCGGTACTCGTCGGGCCCGCAGACCGCGAGCCGTCCGTCGAGGTAGAGCCGGAGCGGGCCCTCGGCGGGGCCGGTGAGCACGATCTCCTGGTACCGGCTGCGGGTGGCGTAGCGGACCTGGTCGCCGTAGAGGGCGTGCCGGGCGGCGCGTTCGATCGGGTCGGAGCCGACGGCGGCCGCGGCGAGCAGGGCGAGGACGAGGGCGCAGCCGGCCCAGAGCAGCCGTCGTATCCGGGGGGCGGGTTCCTCGCGGAAGAGCCAGAGCACCACGGCGGCCCCGGCGACGGCGTTGACCGCCCCGGTGAGCAGGGCGCCGTCGCCGGGGCCGAGCAGGGGGAGGATCAGGAACGGGAAGGCGAGGCCGCCGATCAGCGCGCCCACGTAGTCGGCGGCGAAGAGGTCGGCGACGGCGCGTCCGGCGTCCTCGCGCCGGATGCGTTGGATGAGGGTCATCAGCAGCGGGATCTCGGCGCCGATGAGGATGCCGATGAGGCAGGTGAGGATGACCATCGCGGCCTGGTAGCGGCCGATCCAGGCCCAGCAGGAGTACAGGGCGAGGACGGAGAGCCCGCCGGTGAGGGCGAGGGCGCACTCGACGAGGGCGAAGGCGGTCGCGGGCCGGCGGGTGAGCCGTTTGGCGAGCAGGGAGCCGAGGCCCATCGCGAAGACCATGACGGAGAGCACCACGGAGGTCTGGGTGACGGTGTCCCCGAGCAGGTAGTCGCCGAGCGCCACGAGTTCGAGCTCGTAGACGAGTCCGCAGGCCGCGCAGACGAACGCGGCCAGCAGGACGGTCAGCCGGGCGAGCCGGGGGCGGGAGCGCAGCCGGGAGCGACGGCGGGCGGGCAGGGGGGTGAGGCTTCGCCCGGGCCGGGGTGGGGTGCCGTCGTCGAGGTCCACTCGCGGGCGTGCGGGCGGACCGGCCGGATGGTTGATCACGAACAAACGCTAGGGGACGTGCGGGACGGATCGCTGCGCCCATCCGACGGACAGCGGGAGCCCTCGGATTGACGAATCGTTCCTGCGTACGATTCGTAGGCCTGTGCCGGGTGGCATATGACCGGTTCGGTGCTGCCGGACGGGCTGCTGGTGCCCGGCGGGTGGGCTGTCACGGCCCCGGCACCACCAGCGAGGAACGGGTGCAGACCAGCTGCCCCTCCTGCGGGTAGGCGTGCCAGGTCCGCCAGAGCAGCCGGTCGGTGCCGCCCTGGGTGACCAGGGCGGTGAAGGCGCTCGGGTCGCCCGGGAAGACCCCGGCGAGACCGCGCGGGTGCCCCTCGACCAGGGCCAGCAGCTCCTGGGCGCGGGCCGCGAAGTCGTGCGGGGGCAGGGCCTCGATGCGGGCGGCGAACTCGTACTCCCAGCCGCCGACCTGCTTGGCCACCCGGGCCGGCAGCGGGGTGCGGCGGCCGGGCATGCAGGCGACGGTCTCCAGGCAGTCTCCGGGGCCGGCCGAGATCACCACCTGGTGCGAGGCGCCCAGCAGCCGCAGCTGGAGGGTGCCGGGGGTTCCGGGGCGGCCGCCGTCGAGTCTCAGGTCGCGGACGGCGAGAGCGGGCAGCGGGTCGCCGCCGAGGCACCAGGCCAGGTCACCGGCGCGGGTGTCCGTGTAGGAGGTCTGCAGTGTGGTGAGCATGCTCGGCTCCGCGTTTCAGCTCCGTGCGCGCCCGCCGAGCAGCAGCGAGTAGGCCTAGGCGATGGCGAGGCTGTTCGTGGCTGTGCGGCCCTGGGCGCGGCCGACCGTGGAAGGAAGGATTCCGGCTGGAGATTCAGCAGCAGAGAAGCATGAATACGCCGGGTCCGTCGGTGATTTACCCATCTTTGTCAAGCATTCACCGTTTCGAGCACACCTGCTTCCCGGCTCTGATCGACCCGGTGTGCGACTCTGCACAGCGCGCGCCCCTGTCACCGGCCCGTGCGCCGTGTGCGCCGGTCGTGCGCTCTTCACGCGCATCATGCGCCGCCGCCCGCCCCACGGGATGTGCGGGCGGGTCTCCGGGTGTGCCCGACAGGCTGTGAGGCCTGCCTGACGGGCAGCAAAGGAGCATGCCACCCAGGGGAGTTGGGGGTCGAATCAGCATGTTCGGCGGGCCAGAATTGGTCCCTGTCCAAGGGGGCGCGCAAAACGAAACGCGCGCCCCATGTGCGCAACGGGCCCCCGGAACCCTCCGCTCCCTTTGCAGAAACCGCTCTCCGGCGGGCTAGGCGGCGCCGCGCGGACCGGACGGGGCCGCCGAGCGGAGCCGTCGGCGGATCAACTCACGTGCGAGCAGGGCATGTTCATCGCACGGGCGGCTGCGGGGGGCACGCACGGGGGGCGGGAGGGCATTCCGCCGCCCGGCATTCCGCACTTCGTGCCCGGCTTCGTGCCCGGCTTCGTGCCCGGCTTCGTGCCCGGGTGGGACGTCGGCGGCTTCTTCCGGTTCTTCCGGATTCCGCACGGCACCAGATGCGCCGCCGACGTCGACCGGCGGTCGCTCAGAGCCGCCGCAGGCGGTCGACGGCCTCCTGGAGGACCTCGTCCTTCTTGCAGAAGGTGAACCGGACCAGGCTGCGCCCGGCGTCCGGGTCGTCGTAGAAGACGGCGTTGGGGATGGCGACGACGCCGCAGCGCTCCGGGAGGGCGCGGCAGAAGTCGATGCCGTCCTTCTCCCCGAGCGGGGTGATGTCGGTGGTGACGAAGTACGTGCCCTCGGGGGTGAAGGCGCGGAAGCCGGCCGCGGTGAGCCCGTCGAGCAGGAGGTCGCGCTTGCGGCGCAGGTCGGTGCGCAGGGTGTCGAAGTAGCCGTCGGGCAGGCGCAGGGCCTCGGCGACGGCGTACTGGAAGGGGCCGGCGCTGACGTAGGTGAGGTACTGCTTGGCGGTGCGCACGGCGGCGACCAGGGCGGGGCTCGCGGTGACCCAGCCGACCTTCCAGCCGGTGAAGGAGAAGGTCTTGCCGGCCGAGGAGATGGTGACGGTGCGCTCGCGCATGCCGGGGAGGGCGGCGAGGGGGTGGTGGGTGGCGCCGAAGACCAGGTGCTCGTACACCTCGTCGGTGATCACCAGGAGGTCGTGCTCGATCGCGAGGGCGGCGATGCCGGCCAGCTCCTCGGCGGTGAGGACGGTGCCGGTCGGGTTGTGCGGGGTGTTGATCAGCAGCAGCCGGGTGCGCGGGTTGATCAGGGCGCGCAGTTCGTCCAGGTCGGGGCGGAAGTGCGGGGCCCGGAGGGTGAGCGGGCGGCGGACGGCTCCGGCCATGGCGATGCAGGCGGCGTAGGAGTCGTAGAAGGGTTCGAGGGCGATCACCTCGTCGCCGGGCTCCAGCAGGGCGAGCAGGGCGGCGGCGATGGCCTCGGTGGCTCCGGCGGTGACCAGGACCTCGGTGTCGGGGTCGTACGCGAGGCCGTGGAAGCGCTGCTGGTGCTCGGCGATGGCCTGCCGAAGCTCGGGGATGCCGGGGCCGGGCGGGTACTGGTTGCCGCGGCCCTCGCGCAGGGCCCGGACGGCCGCCTCGCGGACCTCCTCGGGCCCGTCGGTGTCGGGGAAGCCCTGGCCGAGGTTGATCGAGCCGGTGGCCGTGGCCAGGGCGGACATCTCGGCGAAGATCGTCGTCCCCATCCCGGCAAGTCGGCGGTTCAGCAGCGGCCTGGTACCCATCGGTGGCTCCTCACGGCTCGTCGTCAGGGCCATCCTGGGGCAGTCGGGGGCCGGGGACAAGGATGGCCCGGCGGCCGGGAGGCGCGGGGAGGGTACGGGAACGGGCCGGGGGGGGCCGCCGGGGGGGGGGGGCGGGGGCGGGGGGGCGGGGGGGGGGGGGCGCGGGGGGGCGGGGCGGCGCCCCCCCGCGCGCGCCCGCCCCGCCCCCGCGCGCGCCCCGGGCGGGCGCGGGGGCGCGTGCGCGGCGCCGCGCCGCGCGCCCGCCCCGCCCCCCCCCGCGCGCCCCGCCCCGCAGGGGTGTGTGCCGGGGCCTCGGTCAGGCCTCCTCGCCGCCCTCGCTGTCGCCGTCCTCGCCCTCGATCTCGTTCTGCAGGCCGAGGCGCTCGACGATCCACTGCTCGAAGCCGACCGCGGCCTGGGTCCAGTTCGCGGTGGTGGTGACGAAGTAGTCCAGGTTGACGCCGTTGCCGACGATCATCTGGACCTCGCCGATCAGGCGGACCACGCCGTCCTCGTGGGTGTGGGTGTACACCTTGGGCCAGAGGGTCTCGCGGTTCCACTCGTCGATCAGGTCGAGGATCTCGCCCTTCTTCTCCAGCGGGTACGCGCGGTCGTAGAAGGCACGGACCGCGAAGAGCTCCTTCTGCTCGCCGCGGAACATGTAGTAGACGCGGAAACCCTCCCAGGGGGCGGTGAGGTCGCCCTCCTCGTCCACGACGTGCTTGAGCTGCATCTGGTCGAGCAGCTGGGCGACCAGGGCCTGGTCCGGGACGACGATCGGCGGAGGGCCGGCCGGTCGGCCACCCTGGCCACCGGGCTGGCCGCCCTGGGGCACGCCGAACGACGGGATGGACGACGGGTCGATGCTCATGGGGGGTCCCTCTTCCTCAGTGCACGTGGTGGCCGGCAATGAGAGGCCGCCCTTTCCACCTCCCATCCTGCCTCATCCGGGGCTCCGCTCACAGGGGCGGCGGGGGCGCGTCGATCTTCGTCACGGGGGGTCCGGGGGCCTCCGTCACGCACGGTGCCCGGGGTGCGGCGGCCTCGTCGCACGCCCGGCGCGCGCGTGAGCCAAGTCACGCGCCCGGCGCCCGGGTTCGCCTGCCGTACGCGCCGGATGCGGTTAGCGTGCGACGGAACTGGCCCGGGGCAAAGGCCTTTCCTCCCGGGCGAGTTGAGACGTTTTGGACCGAAGGGGGAACGGGGATGGAGCGTACGGTGACGGGGGAGGGCGCCTCGCTCGGGGCGTTGCTGCGGAACATCCGGCTGGACCGGGGGATGACGCAGGAGCAGTTGGGGGAGGCCTCGGGGCTGAGCGTGCGGTCGATCCGCGACCTGGAGCGGGGGGTGTCCTGCCCGCGGGTGTCCACCCTGCGGCTGCTCACCCAGACCTGGAGCCTCCCGGAGTCCCAGGGCGCCGAGCTGCACCGGATGGCCCGCGCCTGGCGGGACCGCACGCGGCGGGAGCAGCGGGCCCCGGGGACCGAGCGGGTGCCGGGGTACTGAGCGGGTGCCGGGGCGCCGGGGTACTGGGGCGGGTGCCCGGCGGCCGCCCCCTCGCGCGGGCGGGGGGACGGCCGTGGGCCGGCGGCGCCGGTGACGGGCGGTGCCGGTGACGGGCGGGGCCGGCGGTTACTTCTCCAGCGGGCCCCGGCCGCGGACGGTGAGCCGGTCGCCCTCCTCGTCCCGCTCGACCAGGACGGTGTCCCCGTCGTGCACCTGGCCGGAGAGGATCGCCCGGGCGAGCTGGTCGCCGATCGCGGACTGCACCAGTCGGCGCAGCGGGCGGGCGCCGTACGCCGGGTCGTACCCGGTGAGCGCCAGCCAGTCGCGGGCCGCCGCGGAGACCTCCAGGGTGAGCCGCCGCTCGCGCAGCCGCTCGGCGAGGCGGGCGACCTGGAGGTCGACGATCCGGCTGAGCTCGGCGGTGCCCAGCGGGTCGAAGACCACGATGTCGTCCAGCCGGTTGAGGAACTCCGGCTTGAACGCGGCCCGGACGGCGTCCAGCACCAGGGCCTTCTTCCGGTCCTCCGGGGTGGCCGGGTCGACGAGGTGGTGCGAGCCCAGGTTGGAGGTGAGGATCAGGATCGCGTTGCGGAAGTCCACCGTGCGGCCCTGGCCGTCGGTGAGCCGGCCGTCGTCCAGCACCTGGAGCAGCACGTCGAAGACCTCGGGGTGGGCCTTCTCCACCTCGTCCAGCAGCACCACGCTGTACGGGCGGCGGCGGACCGCCTCGGTGAGCTGGCCGCCCTCCTCGTAGCCGACGTACCCGGGCGGGGCGCCGACCAGGCGGGAGACCGAGTGCTTCTCGCCGTACTCGCTCATGTCGATCCGGACCATCGCCCGCTCGTCGTCGAAGAGGAAGTCGGCCAGGGCCTTGGCGAGTTCGGTCTTGCCGACGCCCGTCGGGCCGAGGAACAGGAAGGAGCCGGTCGGGCGGTCCGGGTCGGCGATGCCCGAGCGGGTGCGCCGCACCGCGTCCGAGACGGCCTGCACCGCCTCCGCCTGGCCGATCAGGCGCCGGCCCAACTCCTCCTCCATGCGCAGGAGTTTGGCGCTCTCGCCCTCCAGCAGCCGGCCGGCCGGGATGCCCGTCCAGGAGGCGACCACGTCGGCCACGTCGTCCGGGCCGACCTCCTCCTTGACCATCGAGGCGGAGGCGTCCTGGTCCGCGGCGCGTTCCTGGGCCTCGGTGAGCTCGGTCTCGGCGGCCGGGATCTCGGCGTACATCAGCTTGGACGCCCGCTCGAAGTCCCCGTCGCGCTGGGCCCGTTCGAGCGCGCCGTGCAGGCCCTCCAGCCGCTCCTTGAGCTCGCCGACCCGGTTGAGGCTCTTCTTCTCCTGCTCCCAGCGCGCCGTCAGCACGCTCAACTGCTCGTTCTTGTCGGCGAGATCGCGCCGCAGCCGGGCGAGGCGGTCGACCGAGGCCGGGTCCGACTCCTTCTCCAGGGCCAGCTCCTCCATCCGCAACCGGTCGACGGAGCGCTGGAGTTCGTCGATCTCGACCGGGGAGGAGTCGATCTCCATCCGGAGCCGGGAGGCCGCCTCGTCGACCAGGTCGATCGCCTTGTCGGGCAGGAAGCGGGAGGTGATGTAGCGGTTGGACAGGGTGGCCGCGGCGACCAGGGCGGCGTCCGAGATCTGCACCTTGTGGTGCGCCTCGTACCGGCCCTTGAGGCCGCGCAGGATGGCGATCGAGTCCTCGACGCTGGGCTCGCCGACCAGCACCTGCTGGAAGCGGCGCTCCAGGGCCGGGTCCTTCTCGATCCGCTCGCGGTACTCGTCCAGCGTGGTGGCGCCGACCATCCGCAGCTCGCCGCGGGCCAGCATCGGCTTGAGCATGTTGCCCGCGTCCATCGCGGAGTCGCCGCCGGCGCCCGCGCCGACCATGGTGTGCAGCTCGTCGATGAACGTGACGACCTGGCCGTCGGAGGACTTGATGTCGTTCAGGACGGCCTTCAAGCGCTCCTCGAACTCGCCGCGGAACTTGGCGCCGGCCACCATCGCGCTGAGGTCCAGCGAGACCAGCCGCTTGCCGCGCAGCGACTCCGGTACGTCACCGGCCACGATCCGCTGGGCCAGGCCCTCGACCACGGCCGTCTTGCCGACGCCGGGCTCGCCGATCAGCACCGGGTTGTTCTTCGTCCGGCGGGAGAGCACCTGGACCACCCGGCGGATCTCGTGGTCCCGGCCGATCACCGGGTCGAGCTTGCCGTCCCGGGCGGCCTGGGTGAGGTCGGTGCCGTACTTCTCCAGGGCCTTGTAGGTGCCCTCCGGATCCGGCGACGTCACCCGGCCGCTGCCGCGGACGTCCTTGAAGGCGGCGAGCAGCGCCTTGGGCGTCGCGCCCTGCTGCGCCAGCAGCTCGGCGACCGCCCCGCCCTCGGCGGCCAGGCCGACCAGCAGGTGCTCGGTGGAGACGTACTGGTCGTCCAGGTCGTCCGCGCGGCGGCCGGCCTCGGTGAGCACGGCCAGGGTGTCTCGGGCCAGTTGCGGGGCGGAGACCGTCGAGCCCGTCGCGCTGGGCAGTGCCGTCAGCTGGCGGCGCGCCTCGGCGTCGACCCGGCCGGGGGCCGCCCCGACCGCCTCCAGCAGGGGCCGGGCGATGCCCTCGGGCTGCTCCAGCAGGGCGATCAGGATGTGCACCGGCCTGACGTCCGGATTGCCTGCGCCGCCCGCCTGCCGGATCGCGGCGGACAGGGCGTCCTGGGTCTTGGTGGTGAACTTGCTCGCGTCCACTGCTGGGGGATCCTCCCTCGTCGTCCTTCACTGCTGCTGGGTACAGCATGCACTAAGTTGAGTGTACTCCGCTCAACTTTCGGGCGAAGGCTTCTCGCGGAGCCGGAGCCTGGGGTCTGGGGTCTGGGGCCCTGCGGGGCTCAGCCCTTCCGCCGCAGGTGCTGGCGGACGCTGCGCCGGGTCAGGCCCAGCAGCTCCCGGGCCGGCCCGCCCGGCCGCTGCCCGGCCGGCCACACCGCGCGCAGCGGCCGCCGCAGGTCCAGCTCCTCCGCCAGCGGCACCTCGACCAGCCGCCGGGTGGCCAGCTCCTCCACCACCGCCAGCTCGCTCAGGCAGACCGGCCCCGCCCCGGTCATCGCCGCCCCCTTCAACGCCGTGGACGAGGCCAGCTCCATCCGCGGCTGCACGGCGCCCCCGTACGGTGCCAGCGCCGCCTCCAGCACCTCCCGGGTGCCCGAGCCGGGCTCGCGCAGCACCAGCGGGGTGGCCGCCAGCTCCGCCCCGGTCAGCGGCGTGCGGCGACGCGCCCAGCGGTGGCCGGGCGCCACCACGACCACCAGCCGGTCCGCCGCCACCACCGCGCCGGCCAGTCCGGGCGGGGTGGTCGGACCCTCGACGAAGCCGAGGTCGGCGTCCCCGGCCAGCACGTGCCCGGCGACCTCCGCCGAGTTCGCCGTCCGCAGCGTCACCGCCGTCCCCGGACTGGCCTCGGACAGTGCCAGCAGCCAGCCCGGCATCAGGTACTCGGCGACGGTCAGACTGGCCACCACCCGCAGCTTGGCGTCCCGCCGTTCGCGCAGCGCGTCGATCCCGGCGTCCAGTGCCTGCGCCGCCTCCACCACCTGGCGGGCCCACTCGACCACCAGCCGCCCCGCCTGGGTCGGCCGGCTGCCCCGGGGCGAGCGCTCCAGCAGCGGGACGCCGATCTGCCGCTCCATGCCCTTGATCCGGGCGCTCGCGGTCGGCTGGCTCACGCCCAGCTCGGCCGCGGCCCGGCCGACGCTGCCCAGCCGGGCCACCGCGAGCAGCAGTTCCAGGGCGCCCAGTTCGGGGACGTGCGGAGAGAGGGGCATAGGTTCAGGCTATGCCCTCATAGAACCCGCGGCGCTACCGGCGGCCGGGCCGCTCGGCGACGGTGGAACCATGTCCACCTCGGCCGATGTCCGCCCGCTCACCAGCCCCGCCGCTCCTGCCCGCTCCTCCGAGCAGCCCCGGCCGTCCCGTCCCCTCCGCCCTTCCGGGCCCTCCCGCGACTCCCACGGCTCCCACGGCTCCCGGTTCTCCCCGCTCTCCCGGCTCTCCCGCCTCGACCTGGCCCAGCTCGGCCCCAACTGGTACGCCGCCGTGATGGGCACCGCGATCGTGGCCAACGGCGCCGCCGCCCTGCCGGTCCAGCTGCCCGGGCTGATCGGCTTCGGCGAGGTGATGTGGGCGCTCGGCGCGACGGCCCTGGTGCTGCTGGCCGGCGCCCGCCTGGTGCACCTCACCCGGCACCGCGAAGCGGCCCGCGCCCAGCTGCTGGACAACCCGGCCACCGCCGTCTTCTACGGCTGCCCGCCGATGGCCCTGCTGGCGGTCGGCCTCGGCACCCTGCTGCTCGGCTCCCGGGTCATCGGCACCGGGCCCGCCGTCGCCCTGGACGCCGTGCTGTGGGGTGTCGGCACCCTCTACGCGCTGACCGTCGCGGCCGGCATCCCGTACCTGATGATCACCCGGCACCGGGT
Organism: Kitasatospora sp. NPDC059088; assembly: GCF_042738155.1. NCBI lineage: Bacteria > Bacillati > Actinomycetota > Actinomycetes > Kitasatosporales > Streptomycetaceae > Kitasatospora > Kitasatospora sp. NPDC059088. Next base: position 74,708 of record NZ_JBHYGR010000023.1, read on the forward strand.
GTCCGCCCTGGAGGCCAACCCGACCTGGCTGCTGCCCGTGGTCGCCCCGCTGGTCGCCTCCGCCTGCGGCCCGGCCCTCGTCCCCCACCTGCCCGCCGGAACGCCGCAGGAGGCCATGCTGTACGGCTGCTGGGCGCTGTTCGGGATCGGCCTGCTGGCCACCCTGGTGCTGCTGCCCGTGGTCTTCACCGGCCTGTTCCACAGCAAGCTGCCCACCCTGGCGCTCACCCCCGCGCTGTTCCTGGTGCTCGGCCCGCTCGGCCAGTCCGTCACCGCGATCCACCAGCTCGCCGACGCGGCCCGCCCGGTGCTGCCCGCGCTGGCGCCCGTCCTGCTGCCGCTGGCCGAGCTGTACGGGGTCGCCGTGATCGGCGTCGCGATGCTCTGGCTGGCCGTCGCGCTGACCGCCAACCTGCGCGCCCGGCGGGCCGGGATGCCGTTCGCGATGACCTGGTGGGCGTTCACCTTCCCGGTCGGCACCTGCGTCACCGGCGCCGCCGCGCTCGCCCGGCACACCGGCTTCGGCGGCTTCACCGGACTCTCCGTCGGGCTCTACCTGCTGCTCGGCACCGCCTGGGCGCTCGCCGCGACCGGCACGGCCACCGGGCTGCTGCGCGGACGGCTGCTGGCGCGCTGAGCCGGGGCGGCGGGGCGGGGTGCTGTCTGCCGGTCTGCCGGTCTGCCGGTGGGTCGGTCTGCCGGTCTGCCGCTAGCCCGGTCGGCCGCAGTGCGGGCTGAGCTGCGACGACCCGCACGGCGGCCGCCGCACTCAGGAGCACGCCGCCGTTGCAGGAACGCGCAGCTGCACGATGGCGGTGCCCGGCCGACCGCCGCGCGCCGCCCGTACCCCCCGCTGGCCTCGGCCTTTACCGGAATCCCCGCCCCCGCCCGCGGCCCCGCGCCCGCTGCGGGATGCAGATAGCTGCAATTGCGTGAACCTGCACTCGGGCGGCACTTGTTCACCGGCCGTCACACTGTGAAGGTGGAGGTACGCCAGGTCGTCCGGGCACCGCAGTCCGATGGTGGCGACCAGCTCTTCAGAACTGACCACGCGGGCAACGTCCCGCACGCGTGGAACGGGGGGGAAGAGCCCCGGCCGGGATCCATGTGTGGTGATGGAGCCCGAACCGGTACCGGCGAGGCGTTGCTGCTCCGCCTCGACGGAATCGCCCTGACCTGGCGTACCGATGGCGGCCCCCGGGACCCCGTGTGCGACGGCACCCGGACCCGGGGGCCCGCCGTCCGACCGGTAGCGTGAGACGCCCGGCCACCGGTGCCCGCGGACCGCGCAACCCGCGGCCCCGCGCGTACGGACCGGGACAGCAAGGGGAGAGGCGTCCGGCAGGGAGAGTACGACGTGACGGCGGAACCGGCGGTCGCGCCGCACCAGGCGGTACCCGAGGGCGAGGAGCCCGACGAGGCCGCCCGACAGCTCTACCTCGCGGTCATCGCCGAAGGCGGCCGCATCCCGTTCGCCGACGTCACCGACGCCGACCGGGCCGCGCTGCGGCAACTCCTCGACATCGGCCTGGTCATGGTCAACCGGATGGACCGCTGCTACACCGCCGTCAGCCCGCGCTCCGTCAGCGACCGGGTCGGCGCCGAACTCCGCAGCGAGGCAACCCGGTTGCTGGTCCGCGCCGAGAACCTCCCCGGCGCCCTCGACGGCCTCACCCGCGCCTACGACGCGATGCCCCGCCCGTCCGGCACCTCCGGCGGCGCGGTCTACGTCGAGGGCCACGTCCACATCCGCCAGCGGATCTCCCAACTGGTCTCCGACTGCCGCTCCGAGGTCCTCACCGCCCAACCCGGCCACCGCCCCGCCGACACCCTCCAGGTCGCCCTTGCCCAGGACGTCCAACTCCTCCAGCGCGGCTGCTCCCTGCGCACCGTCTACCAGCCCGTCGCCCTCGTCGAACCGGCCGCCCTCGCCTACGCCGAGAAGGTCACCCGGCACGGCTCGCAGATCCGCGTCCTCGACGAACCCTTCCAGCGCCTGATCGTCTTCGACCGCAGCGTCGCCGTCATCTCCGCCAACGACGACAACAGCACCGCCGCGTTCATCAGCGACCCGGCCACCCTCGCCTTCCTGATCGGCGGCTTCGAACGCGACTGGGCCCGCGCCGACACCGCCGAGGCCGCCGCCGCCCTCGGCCAGGGCCCCGCCCGCACCATCCCCGACCGGGTCGGCCGCCTGCTCGCCCGCGGCCTCACCCAGCGCGCCGTCGCCACCCGCCTCGGCCTCAGCGAACGCACCGTCGCCGGCCACATCTCCCGCCTGCGCGACCGGTACGGCGCCCAGACCCTCTTCCAGCTCGGCTGGCTGATGAGAGGCGCCCGCGATGACCGATGAGCCCGGCCCGGCCGAGCGCGCCCTCTACCTCGACGTCGTCCGCGCCGGCGGCCGGCTGCGCCCCGAGGACCTCGCCCCCGCCGACCGCGCCACCGTCGCGGCCCTCGTCGCCCGCGGACTCCTCACCCCGACCGCCACCGGCTACACCGCCGCCAACCCGCGCGCCCTCGGCGACCGGCTCGGCACCGAACTCCGCCTCCGGGCCACCCGCCTGCTGGTGCACGCCGAGCGGCTGCCGGGGACCCTCCAGCCGCTCTCCCAGGCCTACGAGGCGCTCCACCGGCCGTCCGGGTCCGGGGAGGAGGGGGCCGGCGACGCTGCCCGGCCCGACGGCGGCGGGGGCGTGGGCGTGGGCGGGGCCGGTGTGGGCGGGGCCGGTGTGGGTGCCGCCGCCGTCCGCCAGTGCATCTCCGAACTCATCGCCGAGTGCCAGGAGGAGTTCCTCGCCGCCCGACCCGGCCACCACTCCGCCGAGGCCCTCCAGACCAGCCTCGCCCAGGACCTCGCCCTGCTCCGGCGCGGCTGCTCGATGCGCACCCTCCACCAGCCCGGCGCCCTCGACGACCCCGCCACCCTGCGCCAGGTCGCCCTCCGCAGCGGCGAGGGCGCCGAGGCCCGGGTGCTCGCCGAACCGTACGAACGGGTGCTGGTCTTCGACCGCTCGGTGGCCGTCATCCCCGCCGTCGAGGACCGCAACCGCGCCACCGTCGTCACCGACCGCACCACCGTCGCCTACCTGGTCGCCCAGTTCGAACGCGACTGGACCCGCGCCACCCCCGCCGACCGCAACCTCGGCGCCCCCCACCCCACCACCGTCCGCATCGGCCGCCTGCTCGCCCGCGGCCTCACCCAGCGCGCCGTCGCCACCCGCCTCGGCCTCAGCGAACGCACCGTCGCCGGCCACATCGCCCGCCTCCGCGAGCGCTACGGCGCCCAGACCCTCTTCCACCTCGGCTGGTACCTCCGCGGGGAACGCCATGGCTGACCCCACCACCCTCCTCGCCGCCACCCTCCCGGACGCCGCCGCCCGCGCCCTCTACCTCGCCGTCCTGCGCGAGGGCGGCCGCATCCGCGCCGAGGAGGTCGGCGCGGGTGACCGGGAGGCACTCGGGCGGCTGGTGGAACTGGGTCTGCTGGTACCGCAGTTGCTGGACGGGTGCTACAGCGCCGTCGACCCGCGCGCGGCCACCGAGCGGATCGGCAGCGAGATCCGCCGACAGAGCATTCGCCTGCTCGCGGAAGCAGAGCAACTCCCCGAGCTGATGGGCGAACTCACCCAGGCCTACGACACCAGCCCGAAGCGGCGGAGCGACTCGGCCGGGGTGCGCTACGTCACCGGGCTGGAGGAGATCCGTTACGAAATCGACCGATTGACCGAGGAGTTGCCCGGAGACGGCATGTCGGCCCAGCCCGGCGGCCCCCGCCCGGCCAACGAGATACCGGACTCGCTACGGCGCGCCCGCCGCTTCCACGAACGCGGCGGCACCGTGCGTTCCCTCTACGAGGTTTCGGCCAAGTACGACCCGCCGACCGTGCGCTTCGCCGCCCAGGTGTCCCAGCTGGGCGCCACCACCCGAGTCCTCGCCGTACCGTTCAGGCGCTTCCTGGTCTTCGCCCGCACCGTCGCCATCATTCCCGCCGCCGCCGACTACAGCACCGCCGCCGTGGTCGACGACCCCGCGACGGTTGCCTTCGTGGTCGACACGTTCGAGACGCTCTGGCAGCAGGCCGAAGGCGTCAACTGGGCTGCACTGGACGACGGTTCCCTCGACTCCGCCGTCCACGAGCAGGTGGGCCGCCTGCTGGCCCGCGGGCTCACCCAGCGCGCCATCGCCACCCGCCTGGGCCTCAGCGAGCGCACCGTGGCCGGTCACATCGCCCGCCTGCGCGAGCTGTACGACGCCGACACGCTGTTCCAACTCGGCTGGCAGATGCGGGGAGTCCGTGATGCCTGAGCCGGTACTCGACCTGCCCGATGCCACCGCGCGCGAGCTCTACCGGGCGATCCTGGCCGAGGGCGGCCGGATCCGCATCGATGAGATCCGCCCCGAGGACGAGGCCGCCGTCCAACAGCTCACCGAGCTGGGACTGCTCATCTTCCGTATCCCCGACAACGCCTACAGCGCTGTGAACCCGCGGGCCGTCGGCGAGCGCATCGGCGCGGACCTGCGGGAGGAGAGCGCCCGGCTCCTCGCCCGCGCCGCCGCCGTCCCGGACCTGCTGGACGACCTGACCCAGGCCTACGACACCGCGCCCCGTCGCGCCGCGTCGGGCGGAGGCGTACGGCGGGTGGCGGGACTGGAGCAGATCCGGCACCTGATCGGCCAGTTCGTCAGGGACCACCCGCACGGGTTGCTGGCCGCTCAACCGGGCCCGGTGCATCCCCGGGCCCACCGGGATGACTCGCTGGCCCACACACGGCGCTACATCGAGCGCGGCGGCACGGTCCGTACGCTCTACGGCCCGCAGGCCCGGTCGGACCGGGAGCACTTCGAGTTCGCTGCGGAAGCCACGAAGGCGGGCTCGCAGGTCCGTGTCCTGGACGCGCCGTTCAACCGGATCATCATCTTCGACCGCACCGTCGCCCTGCTGCCCGCAGCCCCGGAGAACAAGGTGGCCGCCGTCGTGGAGGACCCGGCAGTGGTGGCACACCTCGCGGACGTCTTCGACCAGCAGTGGCAGCAGGCCGAGGTGGTGGACTGGGCGTCACTGGCGGCGGGCAGTTCGCCTTCCGCCCAAGAGCAGGTGGGTCGCCTGCTGGCGCGAGGGCTGACCCAACGCGCGATCGCCACCCGCCTGGGCTTGAGCGAGCGCACGGTGGCCGGTCACATCGCGCGCCTCCGGGAGTTGTACGACGCCGAGACCTTGTTCCAGCTCGGCTGGCAGATGCGCGGATCCCGTGATGCCTGAATCCGACCTGCTCGATGAGGGCGCCCGCGAGCTCTACCGCGCGATCCTCGGGGAGGGCGGCCGGATCCGCATCGATGAGATCCGCCCCGAGGACGAGGCTGCCGTGAAGCAGCTCGCCGACCTCGGCCTGCTCGTCCTCCGCGCAGCGGACGGGTCCTACAGCGCGGTGAACCCCCGCGCTGTAGGCGAGCGCATCGGTGCGGACCTGCGGGAGGAGAGCGCCCGTCTCCTCGCCCGGGCCGCCGCCGTTCCGGACCTGCTGGACGATCTGACCCAGGCTTACGACACCGCGCCCCGTCGCGCCAACCCCATCGGTGGGACTCGTCGGGCGGTGGGGTTCGACCAGATTCGGCACGTGATCGCCCAGTGCATCCGGGACTACCCGCACGAGGCGCTGGCAGCCCAGCCGGACAGGATCCACCCGCCGGCGCACCGAGTGGACTCGCTGGTGCAGACACGCCGTTACGTCGACTTCGGCGGGTCGATCCGGACGCTCTACGGTCCGCAGGCCCGGATGGATCCGGACCATGTCGAGTTCGCAGCGCAGACTACGAACGCGGGCTCCCGGATCAGGGTCCTGAAAACGCCGTTCAACCGGATCATGATCTTCGACCGCACCGTCGCCCTGCTGCCCGCATCCCTCGACAACAAGGTGGCCGCCGTCGTGGAGGACCCGGCGGTGTTGGCACACCTCGCGGACGTCTTCGACCAGCAGTGGCAGCAGGCCGAGGTGGTGGACTGGGTGGCGCTCGCGGGCGGTTCCCTCGCCCCGGCCGCCCACGAGCAGGTGGGGCGTCTGCTCGCCGGGGGTCTCACACAGCGGGCGATCGCCAGTCGCATGGGGCTGAGCGAACGGACCGTGGCCGGTCACATCGCCCGGCTGCGTGAGGTGTACGACGCCGAGACGCTGTTCCAGCTCGGCTGGCAGATGCGGGGAGCGCGGACGGGGGAGTCCGGTGGGTGAGCCCTGCTCAGCCGGTGGCGGCGCCGGTCGGCCAGTAGCCGGGAACGGAGGTCTGCTGCTGCCGGGGGACGTTGAAGCGGTCGCCGGGGGCGGTCCAGAAACCCTCGCGGAGGGAGAGCGCCATGCCGGCCCAGTCGAGGGCGGTCTCCACGGTGTGGTGGAGGGCCTCCTGGGACCAGGTGTCGTCGAAGACCAGCGGCAGGACGGGGGCGACCTGCTCGATGGTGGCGATCAGCGGGTTGTGGGTGATGGCCTCGTCGACGAGCAGGACGATCGGCTTCCGCAGCGCCGACGCCCAACCGAGTTCGAGGCTGACGCCGGCCGAGAGCGGGGCGCCGACGTAGGCGAACACCAGGTCCGCGGACTGGAGCGCCCGGAAGTCGGAGGGGACCCGGGGCTCGGGCGCCCGGCCGGCGACGGTCCAGGCGTCGCTGTGGTGCGCGCTGTACACGGCGGCACCGCTACGCAGGAGGGTGGTGCGGAGCGTCGTCAGCCGCGTCCGGCTGGCGAGCGTCACCACGCTGTCCGCGGGGCCGGTCAGCCGCATCAGCGGCGCGGCCAGGAACACACGTGCACGCCGACCCTCAGGGGCCTGGCTGTCGTTGTGACGCAGGTAGGGCTCGGTCATGTCGACTCCGGGGGAAGGCCGACCGGGGGAGAGAATGTCGGCTATGCGTTGAATGTGGGCTGCTCTATGGAGTGGTGCTGCTGGTGAACGGCTTCGCATTTGACGGTACATTGGCAAGATGTGGCGTCCTGCCGGACCATCGGGAGCGAACTGATCGTCCATCGCATGACGCCTTCACGTCCAGGTTCACGAGGTGGCATCTGGATGCCTGGCAGGGAGATGACGCACGCATGAGGCATGGGGATGGCGTTGTTCCATGGCTATACGGCACTATGGGGTCGCGCGTTCCATAGCTGGTGATTAGTTCGATACGGTGGTTTGAGGGAAGTGGTTGGCTGATGTCTCGCATCCAGCGGCACGTCCGAAGGGTCGTGCTTGCGGTTGTCGTTGGTGTGGCGATGCTGGCAGCCGTGTGCTCCTCGCTCTCTCAGGATCGACACGTGACTCCTGGGCGCATTGCTGCCGTTGCGCTCATCCAGAACGACATCAACTGGACATAAGGGATTCGACAGTCATCGGCGATTCGCGGGTGATGCCAAGTCCCGCCAGTGCGGCCGGATGCCGTCACGGTTGAGTCGTGGATCCCTGTGCCGACCGTCCGAGAACGTAGCCCAACTGGAAGAGCGAATCTACGTTGTAGTCGTCCCGCATCTCCGCTATGTGGCGTGCCAAGGTTCTTTCGCTAATTCCTAGGCGACGCGCGATCACGCGATGGTTTGTTCCTGCGAGAAGAAGCTCGATGATCGTTTGCCGGAGCCTGGAGATGACTTCCTGTGGCACCGTTCGATTTCCGCTGAATTCAAGCGCCCGGGCCCAGTTGCGCTCGAACACCTCGTCGGCGAGGTATTTGATGACGGATTGATCGTATATGAAAGCCGCAAGGCTCATGTCATCGGCGACGGGAATGACGGCTATTCGACGGTCAATGATAATGAGTCTGGTATAGGGTTCATCCAGGGTGCGGAACTGTGACCCCGCTGCGGTCAAAGTGGTCACATAGTCCCTGGTCGGCTGGTGGTATCGCGTGCTCGCGTGATAGATGGTTCGCATGCTGGCGCCAAGGCGGAGGACCTCAAGGTCGGGCTCGACGCTTGCGGCGAGTACGTCGGGCGGGCGCGGGCCACCGGGCTGCATTGCGAGTGCCTCCGATAGTCCCTTCTCGGTGGACTGTCGGAGTCTCTGATTGATGAGCGCTTTTCCTCGGACGTATTCGATTGGGCCACCGATTTGGCTCGGCGAGTGAAATCCTTCGGAAAGCTCGTTCAGTTCCGTGGGTATTGAAATTGCGCGGGACAGCAGATCAAGCGCCTGTCGCTGCCAGCTGAGGCTGAGGCTTATGGAAAGTTGAGCCGGGTCGACTGCGACGAACATTCCGGGCTCGTCGATATCGGGAACCAGGAGTCCGATTTTCACCAGCTCGTCGAGCGCGTCCCGAGTGGCTGATTCTTCATCCTTCCGAATTGTCTTGCCGCGCTTCTGGATGGTTGCCAGGAATAGCTCTCGAGCTGCGGGTGACAGGATGCGAGATCCACTCGCTGGAAGGCCCGCCTGTTCCCGGCCGCTCATGTTCTCTCCCTGCCATTTGCTGGACAAGACGGTTGGTGAAGCTTGTAGGGGTTATTGAGTGTGATGTTTTGAGTCGTTCGGCTCGCGCGGTTTGAGCCTGCTGATGGACCCGGACCACCCAGCGGACAGCCACTCTCTCACCACACGCCAGCCGCCGGCACCCCCCGAACAGGAGGGAGCCGGCGGCTGGTGGTGCGGTGCGGGCCCCGGGTCAGCGCTTGGGGCGCCAGACGACGAGGGCGCTGGATTGGGGGGTGGGGGGCTGGTAGGGGACGAGGTCGCGGCGGTAGGAGGCGTGGACGGCGGCCTCGCGCTGCTGGAGGGCGGTGGCGGCGCCTTCGAGGGAGTCGGCCAGTTCGGTGATGCGCGACTGGAGGGCGCTGACCTGGTTCTCCAGCTCGATGATCCGCTTGATGCCGGCCAGGTTGATGCCCTCGTCCTGGGAGAGCCGCTGGACCTCGCGCAGCTGCTGGATGTCCCGGGCGGAGTAGCGGCGGCCGCGGCCGGCGGTGCGGTCGGGGCAGACCAGGCCGAGGCGGTCGTACTGGCGCAGGGTCTGCGGGTGGAGGCCGGAGAGTTCGGCGGCGACCGAGATGACGTACACCGGGGTGTCCTCGGTGAGGACGTACTGCGGCGCGGACGCGGCGCGGCGGGGGCGGCCGCCGGCGGGGTTGCCGGGGAGGCCTTCGCCGAGGCCCGGGCCGATCGGGCCGTTGGAGGCCATCGGGTCCATCGGGTTCGTCGGGTTCAGCGGGTTCGGGGACATCTGGTCGTCACGCTCCCTTCGCCGCCCGGAAGAGAGCGGCTCGTGGGTCGTCGGAGGCGGTGGCCTCGCGGTACTGCTCCAGGGCGTCCAGCGCGTCACCGGCGACGTGCTGGGGGACGACGACCTCGACGGTGACGAGGAGGTCGCCGCGGGTGCCGTCCTTGCGGGTGGCGCCCTTGCCGCGGGCGCGCATGGTGAGGCCGTTGGCGCTGCCCGGGGGGAGCTTGAGCTTCACGGCGGGGCCGTTCAGCGTGGGCACCTCGATGGTGGCGCCGAGGGCGGCCTCGGGGAAGGTGACCGGGACGGTGACGGTGAGGTTGTCGCCCTTGCGCCCGAACACCGGGTGGGGGTCGACGTGCACGGTGACGTAGAGGTCACCGGGCTGGCCGCCGCGTTCGCCCTGGGCGCCCTTGCCCTTGAGCCGGATCCGCTGGTCGGCCTGGACGCCGGCCGGGATGCGGACCTGCATGGTGCGGGCGGAGCTGGCCCGGCCGCTGCCGTGGCAGTCGGGGCACGGGTCGTCGACGATCATGCCCCGGCCGCGGCAGTCCTTGCAGGGCTCGGAGAGCGCGAAGGCGCCCTGGCCGCGGCTGACGGTGCCGGCGCCGACGCAGGTCGGGCAGACCCGGGGGGTGGTGCCGGTCTTGGCGCCGGTGCCGTTGCAGAGCCGGCAGGGGGCCTGGCTGGTCATCCGCAGCGGGACGGTCGCGCCGTCGACGGCCTCCTCGAAGGAGAGCGTCACCTCGGTCTCGACGTCGGCTCCGCGCCGGGGCTGGGCCTGCCGGGCGCCGCCGCGGTTGAAGAGGCCGCCGAAGACGTCGCCGAGTCCGCCGCCGCCACCGCTGCCCTGGTTGCCGTTGAAGAGGTCGCCGAAGTCGAAGCCGTAGCCACCGGCGCCGCCGGGGCCGCCGGTGCGGAAGCCGCCGTTGGCGAAGAGGCTGCGGGCCTCGTCGTACTCCTTGCGGCGCTTCTCGTCGGAGAGGACGTCGTACGCCTCGGAGATGTCCTTGAAGCGCTCCTCGGCCTTGGCGTCGCCCTTGTTCGCGTCCGGGTGGAACTCGCGCGCCAGCTTGCGGTAGGTCTTCTTGATCTCGGTGGCGGTGGCGTCCTTGGGCACGCCGAGGACCTTGTAGTAGTCCTTCTCGACAAAGTCCTTGCCGCTCATGCGCCCACCTCGCTCCGCCCGGAAGCCGCTGAGCGGTTCACGCACCCCTCGATGGTTCGCTCGCTGTGCTCGCTCACCGCTCCCGACACCTCCCGATGTCCATCGTCACTGCGCTGTCAACAGCCGCCGGAAGAAGCGCTGCTGACAGCGCGCTGCGGAGCCGGCCGCCGTACTGGCCGGCGTACGACTCCGCAGCGCACTGGTTGTCAGCTGTCACAGGTTGTCAGCTGTCCGAGCCACCGTCGGACTTGTCCTTCTCGGCGGACTTCGCGTCGGCGTCCGGGCCGGGCGTCGTCTGGGTGCCGGGCTGGGGCTCGGCCACGGCGACCATCGCCGGGCGGATGATCCGCTCGCCGATGCGGTAGCCGGGCTGGAGGATCTGGACGCAGGTGTCCTCGGTGACGTCCGAGGAGTAGCTGTGCATCAGCGCCTCGTGCTGCGTCGGGTCGAAGGGCTCGCCCTCCTTGCCGAACTGCTGCAGGCCCAGCTTGGCGACGACCATCTCCAGGGAGTCGGAGACGGACTTGAAGCCGCCCGTCACCTCGCCGTGCTCACGGGCGCGGCCGATGTCGTCCAGGACGGGGATCAGGGACTCCAGGATGTTGGAGACCGCGATCTCGCGGACGGTCAGCCGGTCGCGCTCGACCCGCTTGCGGTAGTTCTGGTACTCGGCCTGCAGTCGCTGCAGGTCCGCGGTGCGCTCGGCCAGCTCGCGCTTGGCCGTGGAGAGCTCCTCGGGGGTCTCGCCGGCACCGGCCGAGGCGGCTTCCTCGGCGGCCTTGATCACGGCCTCCTCGGCGGCGGAGTCGTCGCCGGGCTTGCCGCCCTGCGGCTTGTCCGTCATGCCGACGCACCGCCCTTGGGCTTCTCGTCGTCGACGATCTCGGCGTCGACGACGTCGTCCTCCTTGGCGTGGGCGGAGTCGCCGGCCGCGGCGGCACCGGCACCGGCGGCGTCGGCGTTGGCGTAGAGCGCCTGGCCGAGCTTCTGGGCGGTGGTGGAGACCTTCTCGGAGGCCTCGCGGATCTTCGCGATGTCCTCGCCCTTGAGGGCTTCCTTGAGCTCGCCGATGGCGGTCTCGACCTCGGTCTTGACGTCGGCCGGCAGCTTGTCGGAGTTGTCGGCGATGAACTTCTCGGTCGAGTAGACGAGCTGCTCGGCGGAGTTGCGGGTCTCGACGGCCTCGCGGCGCTTGTGGTCGTCCTCGGCGTACTGCTCGGCCTCGCGGCGCATGCGGTCGACCTCGTCCTTCGGCAGCGAGGAGCCGCCGGTGACGGTCATCTTCTGCTCCTTGCCGGTGCCGAGGTCCTTCGCGCCGACGTGCATGATGCCGTTGGCGTCGATGTCGAAGGTGACCTCGATCTGCGGCAGGCCGCGCGGCGCCGGCGGAAGGCCGGTCAGCTCGAACATCCCGAGCTTCTTGTTGTACGCGGCGATCTCGCGCTCGCCCTGGTAGACCTGGATCTGCACGGACGGCTGGTTGTCCTCGGCCGTGGTGAAGATCTCGGAGCGCTTGGTCGGGATCGTGGTGTTGCGCTCGATCAGCTTGGTCATGATGCCGCCCTTGGTCTCGATGCCGAGGGACAGCGGGGTGACGTCGAGCAGCAGGACGTCCTTGACCTCGCCCTTGAGGACACCGGCCTGGAGCGCGGCGCCGATGGCGACGACCTCGTCCGGGTTGACGCCCTTGTTGGCGTCCTGGCCGCCGGTCAGCTCCTTGACGAGCTCGGCGACGGCGGGCATGCGGGTCGAGCCACCGACCAGGACGACGTGGTCGATCTCGGAGAGCGAGATGCCGGCGTCCTTGATCACGTTGTGGAACGGGACCTTGCAGCGGTCCAGCAGGTCCGCGGTCAGCTGCTGGAACTGGGAGCGGGTGAGCTTCTCGTCCAGGTGCAGCGGGCCCTCGGCGGAGGCCGTGATGTAGGGCAGGTTGATCGAGGTCTCGGAGGACGAGGACAGCTCGATCTTGGCCTTCTCGGCAGCCTCGCGCAGACGCTGCAGGGCCATCTTGTCCTTGGACAGGTCGACGCCGTGGCCGGACTGGAAGACCTTGACCAGGTGGTCGACGACGCGCTGGTCCCAGTCGTCGCCGCCGAGGTGGTTGTCACCGTTGGTGGCCTTCACCTCGACGACCCCGTCGCCGATCTCCAGCAGGGAGACGTCGAAGGTGCCGCCGCCGAGGTCGAAGACCAGGATGGTCTGGTCGTCCTTGTCCAGGCCGTAGGCCAGGGCGGCCGCGGTGGGCTCGTTGACGATGCGCAGGACGTTGAGGCCCGCGATCTCACCGGCCTCCTTGGTGGCCTGGCGCTCCGAGTCGTTGAAGTACGCCGGGACGGTGATGACGGCGTCGGTGACGGTCTCGCCCAGGTAGGCCTCGGCGTCGCGCTTCAGCTTCTGCAGCACGAAGGCCGAGATCTGCTGCGGGTTGAAGTCCTTGCCGTCGATGTTGATCTTCCACCCGGTGCCCATGTGGCGCTTCACCGAGCGGATGGTGCGGTCGACGTTGGTGACCGCCTGGCGCTTCGCCACCTCGCCGACCAGGACCTCGCCGTTCTTGGCGAAGGCGACGACGGACGGCGTGGTCCGCGCGCCCTCGGCGTTCGTGATGACGGTGGGCTCGCCACCCTCCAGAACGCTGACGACCGAGTTCGTCGTACCGAGGTCGATGCCGACCGCGCGTGCCATCGTAGATACCTCCACGGAAGAGTTGAGCTTTACAGGCTCAAGGATGCACGACCCGGCGGGCATCGTCAACAGCTATGAGTGTTCGGCGCTCAACTTTGCTGATGCCGGTCCGGAGGGGGCGGGGGTTCCCGGCGCGCGTGGCCCGGGGCGGCGCGCGTGCGGTCACGTGACTGCCGCCATAGCTTGGGAACCTTCTGGAGGACTGTTGGCGACCTGTAATGTCCGGGCCGTCGGCCCGGCAAGTTACCGACCAGTACAATCACTCGGACAACCGCGGTCCCGCAGAACGCAGAACGCAAACCGCAGAACCGCAGACACTGCTCAACCGCAAGCCGCAGGAGACGGAGAGCGATGCAACTAGCAGCGATCGTCATCTCGCTGGTCACGTTCGTGATCGGCACCGCGCTCGCCCTCCGTGCGGCGTGGCACATTTTCAGGGTCGTGCTGACCGGCGCGCCGGACACCACCCGCTTCGGCAAGCCCGCCCAGCGGGTGAAGACCCTCGCGACCGAGTTCTTCGGCCACACCCGGATGAACCGCTGGGGGATCGTCGGCATCGCCCACTGGTTCGTCGCCGTCGGCTTCTTCAGCCTGGTGCTCACCATCGTCAACGCGATGGGCCAGCTGTTCGACGCTGAGTGGGAACTGCCGATCATCGGCAACTGGATGATCTGGCAGCTCTTCGTCGAGCTGGTCGGCACCCTGACCACCCTGGGCATCGCCACCCTGATCGTGATCCGGTTGATGAGCCTGCCGTCCCGGTCGGGCCGCAAGTCCCGGTTCGCCGGCTCGATCGCCTGGCAGGCCTTCTACGTCGAGTACACGATCCTCGGCATCGGCCTGTGCATCCTGATGCTGCGCGCCCTGGAGGGCGCCCTGGCCGGCGTCGACTCGTACGGTCCGGAGCACCTGGTCTCGTACCCGATCACCTCGGCGCTGAGCGGGCTGTCGCACGGCACGCTGGAGAACCTGGTCTACCTGTTCGCGATGCTGAAGATCTGCATCTCGTTCGCGTGGGCGATCACCATCGGCCTCAACCCCTCGATGGGCGTGGCCTGGCACCGCTTCCTCGGCTTCTTCAACATCTACTTCAAGCGCGAGGACGACGGCGCCACCGCGCTCGGCGGGCTCCGTCCGATGACCAGCAAGGGCGCGCCGATCGACTTCGAGGACCCGGCCGACGACGCCGTCTTCGGCGTCTCCCAGGTCGAGCACTTCTCCTGGAAGGGCATCCTCGACTTCTCCACCTGCACCGAGTGCGGCCGCTGCCAGTCGCAGTGCCCCGCCTGGAACACCGGCAAGCCGCTGTCCCCCAAGCTGCTGATCATGAGCCTGCGCGAGCACGTCTACGGCAAGGCGCCGTACCTGCTGGCCGGTGGCGGCAAGGACATGGAGGGCGTCGAGCAGGCCACCGCCGAGCAGCTCAAGGACGTCCCGGCGGCCGCCCTGGCCGAGGCCGAGCGCCCGCTGATCGGCACCGCCGAGGAGAACGGCGTCATCGACCCGGACGTGCTGTGGTCCTGCACCACCTGCGGCGCCTGCGTCGAGCAGTGCCCGGTGGACATCGAGCACGTCGACCACATCGTCGACATGCGCCGCTACCAGGTGATGATCGAGAGCAACTTCCCGACCGAGGCCGGGACGATGCTCAAGAACCTGGAGAACAAGGGCAACCCGTGGGGCATGGCCACCAAGGCCCGCCTCGACTGGGTCAAGGAGCTCAAGAAGGAGACCGGCATCGAGGTGCCGGTGATCGGCGAGGACATCGACCCCGCCGAGGTCGAGTACCTCTACTGGGTCGGCTGCGCCGGCGCCCTGGAGGACCGCGCCAAGAAGACCACCAAGGCCTTCGCCGAGCTGCTGCACACCGCGGGCGTGAAGTTCGCCATCCTCGGCAAGGAGGAGACCTGCTCCGGTGACTCCCCGCGCCGCCTGGGCAACGAGTTCCTCTTCCAGATGCTCGGCGCGCAGAACGTGGAGACGCTGAACGCCGCGCTGGAGGACGCCCCGACCAAGCGGATCGTGGCCACCTGCCCGCACTGCTTCAACACCATCGCCAACGAGTACCCGCAGCTCGGCGGGCACTTCGAGGTGATCCACCACACCCAGCTGCTGCAGCACCTGATCGACGAGGGCAAGCTCGTCCCGGTCAACCCGGTCGAGGGCCTGATCACCTACCACGACCCCTGCTACCTGGGCCGCCACAACAAGGTCTACAGCCCGCCGCGCGAGATCATGGACAAGGTCCCCGGTCTGCGCCAGCAGGAGATGCACCGCCACAAGGAGCGCGGCTTCTGCTGCGGCGCCGGCGGCGCGCGGATGTGGATGGAGGAGCGCATCGGCAAGCGGATCAACACCGAGCGCGTGGACGAGGCGCTGTCGCTCAACCCGGACATCGTCTCCACCGCCTGCCCGTTCTGCCTGGTGATGCTCTCCGACTCGGTCAACGGCAAGAAGAACGAGGGCGCGGCCAAGGAGCACCTCAAGGTGGTCGACGTGGCCCAGCTGCTGCTCGACTCGGTGAAGGCGACCCCGCCGGCCGAGGCCGAGGAGCCCGCGACGGTGGACGCGTAGCCGTGGACGCGTGGACGGTGGGCACGTAACCGCGGTCACCGCGGTCACCGCGGTCACTGCGGTCACCGTTCGCTGTTCGACAGTTCTGCAACAACCGCCCGGTCCGGTGGACGCCGCCAACGCGCCCGCCGGGCCGGGCTTTCCGGTGGCCCGGGCGACGGTCGGCGGTACGGCGGGCGGACGGCGAGTGACGTCAATCGCACGGCCGCCGGACGGGCATTCGGTCGGAAGGAAATACAGTAGGCGCCGGACCGGCTGCGAGCCGGGCGACCCGTTCAGGACGGGTTCGGACCACTGACGGAGGTATCGGCCCGCCGGGCCGGGCCGCGGAGAGCACAAGGGGAACAGCGCAGACCATGACCGAGGCGATCATGCTCGTCGGTGGTAAGGGCACGCGACTGCGTCCGCTGACCACCCACACCCCCAAGCCGATGCTGCCCGTGGCGGGCGTCCCCTTCATCGCCCACCAGCTGGCCCGTGCGGCCGCCGCCGGGGTCACCCGGGTGGTGCTGGCCACCTCCTACCTGGCCGAGGTGTTCGAGGACCACTTCCAGGACGGCACCCCGTACGGGATCGAGCTGGTCTACCTGACCGAGCGCGAGCCGCTGGGCACCGGCGGGGCCATCCGCAACGCCGCCTCCGGGCTGACCTGCGGCCCGGACGAGCCGGTCCTGGTCTTCAACGGCGACATCCTCTCCGGCCTCGACATCGCCGCCCTGCGCGACGGCCACGTGGCCGCCGGGGCCGACGTCACCCTGCACCTCACCCGGGTGGAGGACCCGCGGGCCTTCGGCCTCGTCCCGACCGACGCGAACGGGCGGGTGCTGGAGTTCCTGGAGAAGCCGGAGACGCCGGAGCAGATCGTCACCGACCAGATCAACGCCGGCTGCTACGTCTTCACCCGCTCCGTCATCGACCGCATCCCGGCCGGCCGCGAGGTCTCCGTCGAGCGCGAGACCTTCCCCGAGCTGCTGGCCACCGGCGCCCTGCTGCGCGGTGTCGTCGACACCTCGTACTGGCTGGACCTCGGCACCCCGGCCGCGTTCGTCCGCGGCTCGGCCGACCTGGTGCTCGGCAAGGTCGACTCCCCGGCCGTGCCCGGCCCCACCGGTGACGCCCTGCTGCTGCCCGGCGCCACCGTCCACCCGGGCGCGGTGCTCAGCGGCGGCACCGTGGTCTCCGCGGACGCGGTGGTCGAGGCCGGCGCGATCGTCGAGGGCAGCGTGATCCTGCCCGGCGCCGTGATCGGCCCGGACACCCTGGTCAAGGACTCGATCGTGGGCGCCTACGCCACGGTCGGCGACCGCTCGGCCCTGGACGGCGCGGTGATCGGCGACGGCGCGATCGTCGAGTCCGACAACGAGCTGCCCAACGGCATCCGGATCGCCTGCGGCACCCTGCTGCCGGTCGGCGCCGTCCGCACCACGGCCGGCCCGGGCGGCTGCCCGGCCGGCACGGCCGCGGCCGTCTCGGTGCACGGGCCGTCGGTCACCGCCCAGCGCTGACGGCTCCGCAGCGGCCCCGGGCGTCCTCGCCGGACGACTTTCGGACCCGTTCGTCTCAGGCTCGCTGCAAACCGGCCCCGGCTCCGTCCGGGGCGGACGCGCACTGGGCCGGACGGGTACCTTCGGAGCGTGGCTGGTAATCGATACGACAGCGGTCAGGGTGCCGACCGTCCGCACGGCGGATGGTCGGCGCCTCCGCCGCCGCCGGGGGCGCCCGGGGGGTACGGGCGGGCGGACGGCCCCGTGGACGGGCCGGAGTACTTCACGGCCGCACACCCGACGGCAGCGCCCGGCGGGCCGGGCACCCCGGGGACTCCGGGCACCCCGGGCGGCGGCGCGGGCGGTCCCGGGTCCACGGTCGGTGACGGGTACGACCCGTACGCGGCCGACCGGCCGGGCAGCACCCGGGCCTTCCCGACGGCCGGCGACCCGTACCGGGGCGGCGCCCCGTACGGGCAGCAGCAGCCGCCCTACGGCCAGGGCCACGGCCAGGGCCACGGCCAGGGCCAGTACGGCTACGACGGCGGCGGCTACGGGCAGCAGCCGCCGTACGCCCAGGAGCAGCAGCCCCCGTACGGCCAGGACAACGTCACCGTCTACCGCGCCGGCGGCCAGTCCGCCCCGCACGTCAGCGGGCCCCGGCCGCAGTGGCGCGAACTGTTCGTCGGCATCTTCCGCACCCCGACCGCGATCTTCGACCGCACCCGCGACCACCAGGTCTGGCTGCCCGCCCTCAGCGTCTCGCTGCTGTACGGCGTGCTCGCGGTGCTCGGCATCGGGCTGACCCACGACGACATCGTCAACTCGACCTTCTCGGTGGCGCTGACCGGCCTGCTCGCCGCCGCCATCGGCTTCACGGTGGCCGGTGCCGTCTTCGGCGCGGTCACCTACGCGCTGGCCCGCCAGCTCGGCGGCGACGGCCCGTGGAAGTCGACGGTCGGCCTGGCCGCGCTGATCGGCTGGCTGACCGACGCGCCCCGGCTGCTGCTCGACCTGGTGCTGCCCTCGGGCAGTGCGGTGGTGCAGGTGGTCGGCTGGGCGACCTGGATGCTCTGCGCGTACCTGCTGACCACCATGGTCCGGCGGGTGCACGACCTGCCCTGGGGCAAGGCGGCGGCCGCGGCGGCGCTGCAGCTGCTCGCGCTGCTGGTGCTGATCAAGCTGCCGACGCTCGGGTGACCGGGCGGCAGCGGCCGGCGTGATCAAGGTCCCTGCCGCCGCTGCGGGGCCGACAGGCAGAATGGTGGGCAGGTCCGGCCGGAAGGCCCGGGCCCGCCCACCCTCGTTCGTCGACCACCAGCGGAGCCAGCCATGACCCTCCCCACCACCCACGTCAGCTTCCCGGCCGGGGCGGTGACCGGGGAGTCCCCGGTGCTGGCGGTGCACCCGCTGGCGGACGGCCGGTACGCGGTGGTGACCACGGCGACCCCGTTCCACCCGCTCGACCACACCTGGCCCGACCAGCCGGCCGACCACGGCACCCTCACCGTCGACGGCACCGAGCTGGCCGTGGTGGACTGCCTCACCGGCGCGGTCGGCCCGGACGGCGGCGCTCCGCTGGTCGGCGCCGAGATCCCGGTCAAGCGCGGGGACGAGGAGTGGTCCTGGCTGGTCCTGCACGTCCTCGCCGCCGACCCCGGCGACCTCGTCGGCCGTACCGCCGCGCTCGCCGTCGACACCGAGCGCCGGGCCGCCCTGAGCGCCTCGCACAGCGGCTGCCACCTGCTCGCCCTCGCCCTGAACGCTGCGCTCGCCCCGCGCTGGCGCAAGGACCCGGGCCGTTCCGACGCCTTCGGCAACCCCGACTTCGACAGCCTCGCCATGGCGAGCTCGGTGATGGACACCCAGGCCAGCACCGACACCTACCGGCTCGGCAAGTCGCTCAAGAAGAAGGGCTTCACGGTCGACGCCACCGAGGAGTTCCCCGCCCTCGCCGACGCCCTGCCCGCCCTCACCGAGGCCGTCAACGCCCGGCTCGCCGCCTGGGTCGCGGCTGACGCCCCGGTCCGGATCGACGTCCCCGGCCCCGAGCTGACCGCCCGCCGCCAGTGGCACTGCGAGCTGCCCGAGGGCGGCGCGCAGATCTTCTGCGGCGGCACCCACCTGCACCACCTCGGCGAGCTCGCCGAGCTGCGCACCGAGCTGCGGCTGTCCGAGGACGGCGCCGAGCTGGTCGCCGTCACCAGCCCGAAGCGGGCCTGACACCGCTCGGGCGGCTGTCCGGCTCTGCTGGTTGTCCGGCTCCGCAGCCGTCCGGAAACGCCACGGGCGGCCACCCCCGGGCCGAGGGGGTGGCCGCCCGTCGTGCGTGCGCTCTGCCGCGGCTCGGTCAGACCTCGCTGCGGTGGAAGTTCAGGTACGAGCGGGACGGCGTCGGGCCGCGCTGCCCCTGGTAGCGCGAGCCGTAGCGCGCGGAGCCGTACGGGTGCTCGGACGGCGAGGAGAGCCGGAACAGGCACAGCTGCCCGATCTTCATCCCCGGGTAGAGCTTGATCGGCAGCGTCGCGACGTTCGACAGCTCCAGCGTCACGTGACCGCTGAAACCCGGGTCGATGAAGCCCGCCGTGGAGTGGGTGAGCAGGCCCAGCCGGCCCAGGCTCGACTTGCCCTCCAGTCGGGAGGCCACGTCGTCGGGCAGCGTGATGACCTCGTACGTCGAGGCCAGCACGAACTCGCCGGGGTGCAGGATGAACGCCTCGTCGCCGTCCGGCTCGACCAGCCGGGTCAGGTCCGGCTGCTCCTCGGAGGGGTCGATGTGCGGGTACTTGTGGTTCTCGAACACGCGGAAGAAGCGGTCGAGGCGCACGTCGATGCTCGACGGCTGGATCATCGACGGGTCGAACGGGTCGAGGGCGACCCGGCCCAGGTCGATTTCGGTCCGGATGTCCTTGTCAGAGAGCAGCACGCTTCGAGGTTACGTGCACGACGGGGGGGGGGGGGCCGAGCGCCGCGGGGGCGCGGGGGGCCGCCCGGGCCGGGGCGCGCGGCGAACCGGCGCCCCCCCCCCCCGCGCCCGCCCCCGCTGGGGGGGGCA